>CAZZFI010000015.1:0-11885 GCA_964653475.1 uncultured Candidatus Saccharibacteria bacterium
AATTAAAGTAGTATCTTTTCCAAGAGTAATAGTTTTCTTGATTGGGTATACACCTTTTGGCAAAAACACATATTTAACAGTGGGATCGGTGAACAATGCATTTAGTTTATCAGAGTAATCAGGTGCATCATTACTTAGAGGGGTCGAAAGAGGTTTCATACCTTTATCAACTACATTCACTACTCCGCTACCAGGAGTCTTGCTTAATTTGAGTAATACATCTGGACTATGAACTTTATTTTTTTCTAGACCGTGTTTCATTTTTAGCTTATAAGCATCAGGCGCTACAACATTCTGAGTTACGAAAGTTCCATCAGGAGAATAGTCTGTTTGAGTCACTTGTCCATCTACTAACTTGTAGCCAACATTTGCCATAGTATTACCAAAAATGTTTATTTTCGACCAGCCATTGTTATTTCCTGGATAAGTCTTATCTTCTGTTTGTATAAGGTTCTTAGCTTTGTAAACAAAAACGTTTACGACAGCTATCTGATTCCCTTGAGGTGTGATAATTGCTGAGTTTTCAGAAGTATTTTTAAAATTAATTACACCATCACTAAGTGATAGTGATCCATCATGATGTGTACCGCTTCCTTTATAGTTTATACCTGCAATTTCTCCTACAGCTGGTGCACTATCTTTTACTATCTCGAACCCGCTTAGAGAAACCGGGGGACCATTGTGACTTGTAAAAGCTAATATCTCCTGATCTTTTAAAGTAACATTTGTGTAGGCTGCCCAACCACCATAACCTCCGTAGATTCCATATTTACCACCAATTATCGTAATGTCTTGGTTTACAGAATTCGTTCCAATAGAGCCATATATACCAGCAAAAGCATCCGTCGATTCAACAACAATATTGCTTAAGGCATTTCTTTGATTTCCTGTGATCCGGATACCTATTGCATCTGGATTATTTGGTTCGATCACAAACCGGAGATTCTGGATTGAATTCCCAAGAAGCATAGCAGTATTTCCGTTAGTATTGTTAACATCCGACAGTTGAGCATTGTATGGAGGATCACACTCTGTTTTGCTACTGTCAGTGTTTTTTTCTATGAAACCACATGCCCACATGTGAATCACAGCCTTCTTCACTCCATTTGCCATTGTACGATCATTTGATGATTTCCCGTCATTAAAGCTGTTGGATTTCAATTTGATTGTTGGTAATTCAGATCCTGCAGTAGAACCGATTATCTGAAAAGCTGGACCGATAGATCCAGTTCTATCTTTTAAAGCAACTAATGTGTCTGAAACAAGATATGTTCCGGGAGGGAAATATGCCACACCTTTCTTTTTATAAGCCTGATCAATTGCTTTCTGGATTTCTTTAGTAGAGTCTTTTACTCCAGTCTTATCTGCTCCGAATGTAGTAACATCAAAAAGTCCTATGTCTTTCAGATCCTGTTCCGTTACAACTGCAGCTTTTTGATCCTCAGGTGAAAGATCTCTAGTTATGAGTATATACGCACCTACTATTGAAGATATCAAAACAACTATTGTGAGTAATAAAAAGACTCTTTTCATTTAAGAAAATTAACTATACACACAATAGTTGTTTCGATCATAGGAATCAATATATTGTAAGTAAATACACTTTGAAGGGAATCATAAATGAGGGAGTTTTTTCTTGTACTCCTCAACTTTTTCTATAATTGACATTCTCGCATAACGAGGAGAAGGAGACGGAAGTCCTATTAGCTTTATTTGGGGATATTTCTCGATTAAATGCTTAAAGATATGTTTATATCTTTTCTCTACAAATTTGCTTGTGAAAAACATCTTTTCAATTTCGTTTTCAGCCAAAATCTCTGCAATCGATTCGTTGTATACGATATTTATCAGATTTGTATCGAGACTACTACCATCTCTTCTCTCACACTGATAAATAATATCCGAAATGCCTGTTTTGAGCTTGGTAAAAAGATCAACTTTTGCCACTTTGTCTTTTAGTTCAATTCCATAAACATTTTCTAGTATTTTCCAGAATTGATTATATCTACTCCCGTAGTACCATCCGGTTTCAGGATTTGTATCTGCGCCTTTTGCTCCGAAACTTCCCAGGAGAAGATATTTCATATCTCTGGGAACGAAGTTTCCAAATGGATGGGTTTCGATCATTTTCTGACCATGACTAACCCTGCGTATGTCTGATCAATCGGCATTATTTCGATGTTATCAATATTAACTCTTAGTGGTTGGTCAATAATCCATCTTATCGTGTTGGCTATATCAATAGCTTGAAGAGTTCTCGTTCGCTCGTAGACCTTTTTTGCAAGCTTCTTGTCTCCTTTGAATCGAACAATCGAAAACTCAGTTTCAGCTGCACCAGGTTCAATATTGCTGACTTTTATATCTGTTCCCGCTAAATCAGCTCTCAAATTTCTAGAGAATTGCCTGACAAAAGCTTTAGTAGCACCGTAAACATTACCTTTTGGATAAGGAGCACTACCTGCTACTGATCCGATGTTAATAATCAAACCAGAATTCCTTTTTACCATGTCTTTCAAAACAAAATTTGTGCAATAAACAAGACCTATATTGTTCACTTCGATCATTTTCTCCCAGTCCTCGATATCAGCTTCTTGTGCTAAATCAATGCCAAGTGCTAAGCCCGCATTATTAATCAGTATATCTATTTTTTTGAAATCTTCAGGAAGATTGTTTAATAATTTTTCAACTTGTTTCTTTTTACTGACATCTACTTTTGAGGTACATACATCTGTTTCCAATTCATTATTGAGTCTTTCTAAACGATCTTCTCTACGCCCCACCAAAATAAGCTTGTAACCTTCGTTAGAAAGTAATCTAGCGGTAGCTTCACCAAAACCAGAAGTTGCACCTGTGAGCAGAATTGTTTTTGATTCTTTCATAGTTTATAACCCTAATATTAAAGAAATTACCCCTGTGATATATTTTCTGATAAAAGCATATCCAGAATTATTCCAATAGTACCGCAACTACTCCACTTAAACCATTGTCGTTACCTCAGTTTTTACCAAAGATCTCGCTTACAAAAAGACCAAACCGCACGCAACAAGAGGGAGACCCGTCCTAAGCCCCTGTACAACCTTTGGAATTAAGGACACTTTATATGTTTGCTGACTGTTTCCTGGGGAAACACTCATAACTCTTATTAAGACGTGATTACATAATTCCGTAGATATTACCACAAATTCTAATATTTGATTTACTCTTAAATTTTTTCAGAATTTTCTCCAAAAAAGCTATTGTCATGAAAAAAGCATGCTTATATAATGACTATTCAAAATTTTGACAAACCTTCAAGAGACAAGATACATACGCATTAACGAAATTCGCTTTATTTACTAACTAATATTTTTATCATGGAAGATGCAGACCACTTATTGGGTGTTTTAGGAGCTGTGGGAGTTGTTGTTTTGATAGCTTCTTCTTTCAACTTAATTTCGAGAAAACTTTCGATAGTACCAATTCCGGTATTACTTGTAATCGTTGGAATAATCATTTCTGGATTTGGAATAAATGTCCTCGAACCATTGCGGTTAAATCCTTCCATAGTCCTGTTTATCTATCTACCTTTACTTATGTTTGAATCCGCATACAAATTCGAATTCCGTGAGTTCAGGAAAGTAATAACGCCCGCATTTTTCTTTGCGACTGTGGGACTTCTTATAGCAAGTGTTTTACTAGCTTGGTTCATGCGTTTATTTATAGATGTAAGCTGGACGGATGCCTTACTCTTTTCCGTTGTCATTTCTTCAACTGATCCAATTGCAATCCTTTCTGTCTTTAAAAGGATCAATGTTCCAAGAAAATTAGAATTGCTGATTGATGCAGAAAGTCTTCTAAGCGATGCAACTTCAATTATTCTGTTTCGATTTATTTTAGGATTAGCAGGAGCAGGAGCCACTATGCTTGATGTGTCAACTCTTATGCAGACATCTTACGACTTTGCATATCTACTCATTGTAGGATCAATTGTCGGAATAGGTTTAGGTCTGCTATTTGCCCATATTTTGGACGTGATCCATGATTCTCCAAATTCCGAGATTGCATTAACTATTATCCTTCCTGTTTTTAGTTTTGCGGTTGCCGAACACTACTTTCACGCATCTGGTTTTATGGCTGTACTTTTCTCGGGACTAATAATTGGTAATTACGGCGCAAAAAAGATTTCACCCTCTGTCACGGAGACCATGCATCATACCTGGGATATGATGATCTTCTTCATCACCGCTTTAATCTTCCTTATGATTGGTTATGAAGCAAATTTAGGGAACATAATCAGTGAATTTCCGGTGTTATTCATACTGACCCTAGGCATAGTTCTTAGCAGGTCAATCGCTATTTACCTACTTGGACCTATTTACAACCTTTCTGTAAAACAAAAATTACGTATCCCGGCTTCATGGCTACATATCGCAAATCTGGGCGGAATTCGAGGGTTGTTGCCATTAGTAATCATCTTGTCATTACCCGATACGTTTGAGTACAAACAACTTTTTATCGAGCTTATCTTGTTCTCGATATACTTCACAATGATCTTTAATAGTATGGCTATTGTATCCCTACTCAACTTACTCGGCATGAACAAACTGAATCACTTAAACAGATTTGAAATCAAGTTGAGTGAATTTATGATCCTAAAACGATTATTAATAAAATTAAACCAGTTACACAAAGTTGGAGAAATAAGCAAAGAGGTCTACAACCGCCACGTAAAAGAAACCGAAGAAAGTTTAAAGATAATCAAAAAAGAACTTAACTCTAAATCTCTAGGGAACAAAGATAAAATTATTAATATAGAAAATGCACGAATTTTGAGAAGATATTGCTTAAACATCGAAGCTTCAGTTTATCAAGAGATGTTCGAAAAACGAATTATTGACGAAGGAACAATCTTAGATCTCAATTTGAGTATCACCAGACAAAAAGAAGCTCTTGACGAAAATCTTCCACAGTTCAAAAAGAGTCAAAGTACTTTTTATGATCAAGTATTTAAGAAACAGCAACGTTTAAACAAAAAAGTAAGATCTAAGATAAAGATCCTTTCTCCAAAGGAAGAGCAAGTATTAAAAGAGAGTTATCTTTATCACAAAACGAGGTATATGGCTAATTACAGGGTAATCCAAGATCTTGATAATTACAGCGAACTAAATTTAAACAAAAACACTGAAAACGAGATAGACAAGATCAGAAATATCTATCAAGATCTTCTCAAGAAAAATAATATGATCCTTGCAAGTTTTTATGAACAATACCCAGATCTGTGTAAAGAATTAGACGAACTTTGTTTCTACCAAGAATCTGCGAGTCTGATAAACGAAGTAATCAAAGAATATGGAGAGCAAGAAAGGTTTTCACTCAGGGCTTTACAGAACTTAAAAACCGAAATCAAGCTTAAAGGGTAAAGTAAGTTTTACAACCGTGAACTTGCTTAGTTTTGAAGATAAGGATATTTCTCCTTTAAACTCTCTAGATACAACTTGATTAACTAGCCAAAGTCCGATCCCGGAATGACCATTTTTTGTGGTGTAGTTTAGATCGAAAATTTTGTGTCTTAAATCAGGAGGGATTCCGTAACCGTTATCTCTCACAGACAAATAGATATTCTGTTTGTCTGTACTAACTTTAACTAAAATTTTCTTTCTGGTCCTAGATGACTTTTGCAAAGCATCGATAGAATTTCTTATAAGATTATCTACTACCTGCACAAATCTATATCTATCAGCTAAAAATAAGACTTTTCGTGAGCATCTAATTTCAAAGTCGATATTTTGCTCTCGCAATTGAGATTCGTAAATCATTTTTAATGCCGATATCTCGTCTAATACTTTTACCTCTTCTTTAGGTTTAGAGAGATCTCTTCTTCGCTCTATTATGAAATTAAGCTGTTCCAAAGAGCTTACTGCTCTTGTAAGACTATCTTCTATACTCGGATCGTTAAAAGAGTCCCTTTTGAGCTGATTTCTGAGTAACGAAAGATTTATATCAATACTAGAGAGGGGGCTTGCCATATCATGTATAAAAACCTCAATATCGTGATTTGCAGATTCTGTTTTTCGAGAATATTGTCTCATAGCGTGAAAATATAATTAGAGACATTTTGGATTATATTAGACTAGCGAAAACACTTCCTTGCTTTATAGCGCAATATCTTCTGTTAGAAGCTTTGTTGTGTTAAAATCAATGACGAATAAATAACTAGATGCACCAGTAGCTCAATGGATAGAGCAACTGCCTTCTAAGCAGTAGGTTTCAGGTTCGAGTCCTGACTGGTGCAGTTATTCATTTAATGCTCAGTTCTCCGATCAACATATACCCGTACCCATGATAAGTCTTAATCAGTTCAGTGTCTTTTTTGATTCCCAACTTCCGCCTTATATTTGAAATATAGCAATCGACAGTATTTGTCTTTAAATCAGATTTATCACCCCAGACATTCGTCAACAATCTATCTCGAGTGACCGTATAGTTGCGATTTAATAGAAGATAATTCATTAGTTTAGTTTCTCTTTTAGTAAGTAATGCCTCATTTTTCTTGTATTTGATAAATCCTTTGTTCGAATCAAACATCAAATTATCTAAAATAATTCGCTCAGCCCGAGATGTTGGCGGTCGAGAGATAAAGCGTAAAACCCTTGCTTCTAATTCTATAGAAGAAAAAGGCTTTGTTAAGTAATCATCTGCACCATATTTGAGGCTATTACAAATTGCTTCCGGATCTTTTCTTGCTGTAAGCATCAAAACCGGAGTGTCTATTCCTGATCTTCTAAGTCTTGTAACGATTTCATCACCATTTAAATTAGGCAAACTATAGTCAGTGATAATCACATTATAAGAGTATTTCATGGCTAATCGATAACCCTTTTGTCCGTCAGTAACAATCACACAAGCGATATCTTTTTCTAAAAAATACCGTCTGATAGACAGAGCGAGTTCCAGATCATCCTCGATAACTAATAGCTTTTTCATAATTGTGTGATAAAATCTAAATTCTGTTTTAAGTTGTTTTGTTAAGTTATGAAAGTCAAACAAAGACTACAGCTTTTGATTTTGTCTATATCTATCGTTAGTTTTTTCATCTTTATCTTCTTGTTTCTGCTTGTTGGGCGTGAACAGAATGAATTTGATTCAAATAATCCCAACCCTTCTGGTTCGCTAAAAGTCACAAATGAAGAGATTTCATTTTTCATTGATAAAAACAAAAACAACATCAAGGATAACGAAGAAGAAGATTGTAGCCAATGCGCCACAAAGCAAATCCTGATAGAAACAAACTCAGGAAATAGAAGAGAAATAGTAAAAAAAGTAATCAGTGATGACGCAATATTGCCTGCAGAATCAACTGATATTGTTTCCCTCTGGGGATATCTTCCTGATGACAAACTCATAGTTCCGTTATACACCTTTTCATCAGAACTCCGTGGTCAAGATATCTCAATCCCTGTAATCGAATCAACCTACATGTTGATTGCTGAGAATGCGAACATAAACGGAATTAGCGCAAACGAGCTTTCTGAAAAGAATTATCAGATTGATTTCGAATTTGGAACTCTTGTCCCCGCTCTTAACAGCTTCGTTAATTCTGATAAGCCTGTCTGGTACTTGTTCTATCCAGATTTAGATGAGAAAGGAGATTATTATCTTGCTTCAGGTACGGTGAGGACATTAGGAGAATCAAAAAGCACAAGTTCAAGCTATTGGCATTTTCTCGAAGACTATAAAGAAATCGAAAATATTGATCACTACATGCTTCTCATCCCTACAAACAACTAACTTAAGGAGAAGTTAAAGTCCAAAGACTAGCTGTGTAGATCACTGCAATTAACATTTCTAAATAAGGATATTTTTTGATTTTCTCCCCAAGATGAAGTCGTAAATAGTTATACCCAACAAGTATCAACAAAACCTGAGAAACGAATAGAACTGTAAGGAGACTGAAATTAAAAAATCTTAAATTTAGGCTGACTTCAAAAGGGAGTTTTTCGTCGAGAAGTATCAACACTGTTGCGACAAACCTCATCATTACAAAAAGCTTTACTGCGACATAAATCTGATTATGAAAAAATGTCTTCATTTTGATTTCTATATTTTTAGCTCTTGTCACCAATATTATTAATCCATTCAACCCAACTACAAACAAAAGGAAAGCAGCCCAGAGTGTATAGTTTAAAAACAATACTTGTTTTGCAATTTCGACATTATCTAAATCAAATGCACGGATATAGCTCGTTAAAAAATACAAAGCGAAAGTTAAAACTGTGGAGATTAGAATCGTAGATATCAAACGTCTTGAAGACAATGGCATATTACGTTTTGAGTATTCTTCGAAGTTATAAAAAAAGTCTATCTGTTTGGAGAATCCTTTTAAGTCTGCTTTGCCTTTAGGGATTGTTATCGTGGGTTTCTTGGGTTTACGAATTGTGATCTGCATAATTACTGCTAATAAAATTAAAAATTGAAGGATTGATGAATTAAAGATAGAATGTTTAGCACCCTGATGTCAATCAATTTTAATACTGCTCAACACATGTCAAAGCAGAAGCTTTTAAGAAAGCTTGGTCTGAACCAGAAATACGAAAACCTGATACTCCTACCCCTTGGAACTGTATTTCTGTTGATTGTATTCGTGATGATTTTTGGGTTAGGACTAGATAAAAAACTAACTTCGAGTAGCGTATCTGGATACATCGTTGATACTTCGTCTGGTCCAGTTGATAATGCCCTAGTCTGCATAGAGAACCAGTGTAAATCTACTTCCCCCATCGGATATTACCGACTAACAAACTTGTCTCCAGGAGAAAAAGAAATTTCTGTTTCATCTGTGAATCATAACGATATTACTCAACGTATCCGTATTTCTCGAGGAGGGAATTCTATGAGCTTATCATTAACTCCTGCTGAGCTGACTGACGCAGTTATTCAAATTTCTAGTATTGAAGAAATCCTTAAAACTGAAGATTTACATATAAGAATCTCAGGAAATGAATACACACCAGATTTTGTTAACCCTGATAATGCAGAAATCAGGTTAGACAATTTCAAAACGGGGATGTATTTCTTGGAGATCTCTTCTAAGTATTATATTGATCAAAATGTAGAACTTGTTCTTGAAGGGGGAACTGAGAACATTTTTCCAATCATTTTAGAACCTGCTACAAAATTCTCGTTAAATATTCTGGATTGGTTAAATGATGAACCGATAAACAGAGTTACTGTTGAAGTTAATGGGCAAATATTTGGAGAAACAACTGTCCAAGGGAGAATCAATTTGGAAGAAATCCCTGTTGGCACAAAAGAAATTAGATTATCGAAAGAAGGTTATCTTAGACAAATATTGAAGCTCGAAAATTTATCCCCAGGAGAGAGTCCTGAGATAACATCAAAACTCATCCCTGATAAAAAAATCGTCTATACCAAATCTAGTGCTTCAGGGAAACAAGTTTTTCTAAGTAATTATGATGGAAGTGGGAAAAAACAATTAACTACTTCAGGCATCAACCATAATCCTTGGATCGATGAGCAAAATGAGCGCGTTTACTTTAGTAGGGAAGTCGAAGATAACCGTAATTCTATACATTACATAGATTTCTATGGAGAAGAGACAGAAACCCTTTCCTCAGATGAGAAATTTACAAAAAGGGAAATAGGAATAATAGACTACAAAAACGACCTGCGATTTTATCTTGAACAAAACGAAGAACAAAATTTTTCACTCTTTTACTCACGACTCGATGATAACTCAGTCAAAGTGATCTTTAAAGATCGAAAAAGTAAACTCGATAACCTACTTTCTTCAAACGATGGTAGTACGGTGGTATATAAATTTATTGATTCCGAAGAATCTCGTGAAGAAGAAAAGGGAATATTTGTAACTACAACACGTTTCAATAGGACAAGAAAAATTTTAAACCAAATATCGCAAACAGCTATTCCTCAGGCAATTTCTGATGACAATAAATACCTAGCTGTAACGATCGAAAACGACATCTTCATATACAACCTCTCTGATAAGAGTTTAGAACGCGTCACCTCGGACACTGTTGCGAAGACATCTATACAATTTTTGCCTAAACAAAAAGCCCTGAGTTACGTCCTAGAAGGGAAGTTAGTGATTTTAGATCCCGAGTCCCAGGAAACAGAACTACTAAGCTTAGAGGATGTGATGATCTCAAAATATAGGTGGGAAAGTCTAGGTGTATTTAGTTACAGATTTGATTAGAATTTATATATATCCTCAGTCAGAAATTTTGAATCTCCTCAGCTTGTGGATGAGTCTGTTGATTATTAATAAAAGCAAAAACCAAGTTACAGCCTTTTAATTTTATTCCTCATTTAAGTAATATCTCAAAATAACTAGTTATAAAACTAGTAGTTGTTATACTTTATTCTCTTTTTCCTTTGAAATTACTAAAATTGGCTTTTATATGGTTGGAGGTAGAAGAAGCCGCCCTCCGAAGGAGGGCGGCTTTCCAATTACATCTGAACTCACTTACTCACCAAGTATCTGCTTACTTTTCTGATCTCTAGCGAAAAGTCTTCCTACTTTTTCGTGTCCTTTGAAGGCTACGAATGCTACTCCAAGTAGTATTACTACTACAGGAACTATTATTCTATTTCTACCTTCATCGAAGATACCTGTTGCAGGTAGACACATTATTCCTGCACTGTCAGTATCTCTACCCACCTCGACTCCATCTTGCTCTACGACAACGGTGTTTTCATAAGTATCAAAGTCGGCACTCTGCACAGTTATCTCGTAAGTCAATGTTTTCGATCCGTTTGCTGAGAGGACTACGTCAGACCAGTAGATTTCGTTACTATCTGAATCATATACACCGCCGTCAGAGATCGAACTTAGCGATACCACGCTCTCATCGACTTTACTATCTAGACTATCAAAGACATCTAGCACCCTGTCATCTGAGGTTGGATTACTTAGTTCTATTGTGTAAGTCACAACAGAAGCTGTATCTGCCTGACAGACCATTGCTGAGCTCTTGTCAACAACTAGGTTACCAGGAACAACCACGCTTGATGGATCATCATCTGACACTTCCTCATCTGTCTCTACTGATTTACCTGTTACTTCAGCAATATTTTCGAAACTCATTTCAACCGAGCTTACCTCACAAGTGAAATCAACTGATTCCCCTAGTGCTAATGTTTCACTACCGTCTGTAATAGTTCTTGCACAAGCAGGAGCTAGAGCATCAGTAACGACCACATCTTTAAGTTCTACAGCTCCGATATTTTGGACCGTTATGTAGAAAGTAGCAGTTCCGCCACTTACCACAGTCTGCGTATCAGTTGCGGTTGAGTGATCTTCTCTTTCAGATTTTACAACCTTGATTGCTGGTGTTCCAGCTAGTGTAACTGCACTATCATCTTCATCAGTCACTTTTGGTCCTCCTGTTACAGGATCTCCAGTTACTACAGCAATGTTGTCGAAGGACTCTGTAACCCCAGCTCTTTGGCAAGAGTAATCAACACTATGACCTACTTGTAATACTCCAACTGGAGCATTAGTTAGATCAGTAGTAGAAAGATTTCTTGCACAACCTGGTGCTAGTTCATCTGTAACGATTACGTTTTCTAGATCGACTTCTCCGATATTTGTTACACGAATGTGGAAAATTGCTGCTCCACCATTTGCAACTATTTGAAAGTCAGTCGCATTTTCGTGATCTGCGATTTCAGATTTAATAATCTGAATTGCTGCCTGCAAGCTAAAGTATCCGGCATCCCATGTATTGTCAGTCTGTCCTTCTTCTAGAGTAATAAGTTCGGTTCTTCCTGTTTCAACATTGGGGTCACTATTTACATCATTCTCTCCGATATTTGCTGCATTTCTCGCGTATCGTGGAATATCTTTAAAATTTAGGAAAAACGTT
>CAZZFI010000016.1:0-11568 GCA_964653475.1 uncultured Candidatus Saccharibacteria bacterium
GCGGCATACCACATATCGAATTAGATTACTTAGTCCCTTCTTTCTTACAAGTTTCTACAACTACTTTTGAATAGTGAGAAGCATTACATTTCTTTGCATTTGCTCCTGCAACACATGCATCATATCCTTTTACAACATCATCTTTTAATTTAGTTGTAATCTCTATACTGTTCGCATACTTTAGAAGGTCTGGAGTATAAGTTACGACCCCATTGTATGTTCCGTTTGTGGTGTCAGGCTTATCCATAGGGATCCCCTTTCTACATAGTACAAAATTCTGGAAAGAAGGACCGTTATCTGATAATTCTCCAATTCCATCATTCCAGCTTTTAGCATTACCAAGATCATCGCAGTACATAGTATTTCGGCCTATCTGAGAGTAGACTCCTCTTAAGTATGTCTGTACCTCATGATATTCGTTATCTTGTACTTTCTTGTTTGTTAATACACTTCCTTTCTGGTTCTCAGCTCCAGTCCATCCCCAGAATGAATATAGCTTTACATCATGCTTCTTTGCGACTTCACTCAGGTTAACGCTATATGAGAATTTTTGTTTATTAGAATATCTCGCATTAAACTCATCCGAGATGATTGTCTTGTAGTCCTTTTCCAAGCAAACTACAGGCTTGGCTGGTGGGGTCGTAACTGGCGGTGACGACACTGGTGGTTCAGTCACAGGTGGCGATGTTACTGGAGGGTTTGTCACAACCGGTGGTGTGTTTGTAGGTTGCGGAATACTACAAAGTTGCAAATTATCAAGTGCCGCTGATCCACTGAAATGTAAGGTTAATTTGGTGATACCTTTTGTAAACACATCTGTTGAGTGGGCAACAAGCTTATTATCAACATCAATATTGTAAGCAGGAGACATCATGGTTTTCTTTGAACTGCCTACAGTTTGAACAATGAAATAGTTATTATTTATTCTCCCATTGCCAGCTTCATCTCCTACGTCAATAGTATCGAACTTAATCTGATTAATGTTTCCCCCTGTGAAAGTTAACACTAGATCTCCACCATCGTGATTATCACGGTTAAACGTCCCATTTACATTATAATAAGGAGTATCATCTCCGTATAATCTATAGTGTTTCCCCCCATTTAGTATTAATACACCATTATTCTCCAAACCTAGGCCTGGCAAAATCAGGTCAGGTGTGTTGCTATTCGTTTTGGGTTTTATCACCATCGTATTTAGAACCTTGAACGGATTCGCATAATCTTGTGTATTGTGCTTATACCCGATACCTACCTTAATAGGTTTCAAAGTCCCTACCTCTGGGGTATTAATTGATGTAATTACCTCTCCGTGCCTTTGTGTATCAAAGCTAACTTTGTAACAACTTGGAGCTACTCCTTTTTTTGCGACAGAAGCATAGTTCTGACTAGGCATTGCTACAGCAGCTACAACACTCATCACCAAGAAGGCGACCAGAGTTGTATAACTAATCAACATAGTTTTCATAGTTACTATCTAAAAATTAAAATATAAGTTTGATTATTTAGTATTATTTTTTAGAGGATCAATATCCATTATATCAGATATGTCATTTTTTGTGTTGAAAACGTCTATCCTATAACTTTCTGCTCCAAAACATAAAATAAATTTCTTACTGAATATGGATATACTGTATAATTAATGACGAAGAACAAAGCCCTTTTCAAGAGCGAAAAAATACAAACTCAACAGAATTTATGCCGGAGTGGTGAAATTGGTATACACGCTAGTCTTAGGAACTAGTCTCTTCGGAGGTGGAGGTTCGAGTCCTCTCTCCGGCATATCTCCAAAGACCCTCTTTAAACTCTAAGCAATAATTTTTGCTTTTCGAGTTTTAATTTAGAACCGATCCATTGATGGCGACTTTCCTTCAAATTTGCTATTCTTTAATAAGACTATTGATTGGAACAAAATCAGCTTATCAGCTTAGACATAAAATGATTTTCTGATACATTTAGCATATAGGAAATAGGCCAAATAGGAATCGAGTAATAAATTATATAAGTTGTTTGACACACCTTAACCTCGAGTCACGTAATATATATTTTATTGAAAGGTCTATAAATCGAGTTTAAATTATGGCGATAATAACTTCAGACACCACACCTTTTCACGGTGACAAATTTCCAGAAGCACAAGAAACACAACATCATGAATCAACACAGAAATTAGACAGAGATGCTTTATTGACACTAGCAGAAATAAATGAGGATGAAGACATTAGGGATCTCCTAAAAAATGGAGATATTAAGACTCTAGCTGGAAGGGATAATGACCCTGAGGCACAGCTTGCAGCTATTACATGTTTGTCAAATAATTATAGGTTTTTTAGTCTGGGGAATAAGGAATTTATTGAATTAATGGGTTTAATAGATCTCTCTGCTATACCAACGCAGCTAGATTTGGGTAAAGACGAACTAGAATTAATCGAAAGAAAAAGAAGCGAATTACTGAATGTTTCCGATGATCTACATTCATGGAAGGAAATTGCAAAGAGGTCTCTAGAAAACGCAAATAACAGCTGGGAGTACTCCACTCAACAAAGAGAACAACTGTTCGAACATTTTAACGGCAAAGAAAAAGAAATTAGACGAACCCTAGAGTTAACATACCGAGAATTAATGCTTCCTGTCAGAAAACGTATCCTACAATCTGAATTACCTGATCTTTATAAACGCCATGTAATTGAGGGAATCAAAGGAGATGTAATTTTAAAAGAAGAAAACGATCTACTTCGATCTTATTACCCTAACGCGAACCCAGAAATAAAAGAACAAATTATTGATACAGTGATGCATAATATAGGACATGATCTAGACTCGTTTGACGTTATTCCATTTAATGATTTGGAAGTGTTGGGGAATAATATGGATAAATTGTTTATTGCTACGATGGGAAACGCGGCGATTACGGAAGATTTCGTAAGAGAGAGAGTTGCGCCAGAATTCTTACCAACTTACGATCCAGAAATAGTAGCAAAATGTTGGAATACTCTCAGAAAAGTGACCAAGGTAGAATTTCTTGGTAATGGTACAAGTTTTTTTTCGGACGGATACAACCACGATACAAATTCAATGAATATAGGAATATTTCGAAATTTTTTAGAAAATTCAGAGAAACTAATTCCTATTGTTGATGTCCTGTCGGAATATGGTTTTACATATCTGCCAAAAGATATTGGGGAGACAGAAGAACGTCCTCAATACATAGAACAATTATTAGAGCTCGGAGATAACCTAAGCGAAATTAAGAGAGAACTAGATGTTATAAAAAGAATTATCCCAGATTACAAGTATCGTTTTGCTGTAACTAGTCGATACCCTGACACAAAATCAGAATCAGAAATTTATATTAATGATAATCCTTTTGTAATAGCACTTGAACAAAAGATTAATCCTCATAAGATTAATAACTCTAGTGAATTTGATAACGCTTCATTGATATTCGAGTCGTTATTAGAAGAAGTTCCTGATAGGTGGAAATCTGGTTTTTTGTCAAAGTATGTGGAATTAATGAGTAAAACAGCCTCAGATGAACGGATTCCTGACAATATAGGCGAACTAGCAATAAGCAAAGCTAATAAATACGCCCTTGACCAGAGTATAAAACCTGAAGATATCGAAAGTTATGCTACCAGATTCTTCAGAGCCTCGATATTGCCACGAAATGGAAATGTTGAAGGTTTGTTTCGGTTTTGCAAACAACATGCAGATAAAGTAGCTACTTGGGGCGATGATGGTCTTAATGTTAATCCCGATTTGACTTGGTCGACATTCTCGGTGTTGGCTTCGGATATTTATCGCTATCCTTTAAGACCAGGAGACGAAGAAGCTGCAGTCGAAAAAACAAAGCAAGATATGAGGTATGCTATAGATGCAATTGCTAACATAGGTAATCCTAAAACTAGAGATAATACTATTCTTAATGTTGTTTATGGATTAACTGATGAGGAGGTCGATGGCTTAGAGACAGCTATTTCCCTGGTCGAGACTATGGATGATTTAACTATGAAAAACGAAGCATTAGAGGCAATCAGTCTAGAAGAAATACGAAAGTCTTTAACAGAGTCAACCTCTTGGAAGAAAATGGAAAGGATACGAAGATCATCAAGACAAAATACAGAATTTTTAAAAAACCTATTTGGTTACGGATCAAGAGAAGATCTAAGTGTAGCTCAATCCAGATATCGGGAAACTACATCCACATATTCTGGTATTTCTGTCGATTATTCACCTGACAGAAGTGCTCTGCTTGAAAAGGAAATTAATAGAATATCAAATAACTTTCAAGTTACTATAAATATGACTTGGAGAAACGTACGAAAAACATTAGAAAGTGGTAGGATTTTATCAATTTGGGAAAAACCTGAAGAGATGGAAAATCGAAATAACTCCATGATGTACAACTATGAATCAAGGAGAGACATAATTGAACGAAAAATAGGCAATAAATCCAAAGGGGGGATGAAAGATCCTCATCCTATTTATGCAGCCGCTGCAACGCCAAACGACAGAGATGAGTTTTGGGGTGGTACAGGTGGTGGTTACGGGGAAACCTTTTTCGTACTAAAGAATGAACGCATACAGAACAGAACTTCATTTTGTTATGATGATTCTTTTGATGGATTCAATGATTGGGTTCTAGATTGGGAGGGGGGTATTGTAGCAAAGGGAATTCATAACCTGAATGGAAAAAAATCAAGACATGGTTATGTCGAAGCTCAAATATTTGGTGGTGTTTCATTAGACGATATTGAGTCTATAAATATTCCTTCTGATGTGATCTATGGAAAAAACAGGTTCGGGGTTTCTTTAGGTCCCGATATGCTATCTGAAATAGAACAGATAAGGCAACATTATCCTCATATTACAATAAATATTATTGAAGTACCTAATAATGAAAATATTTCGTGAGAACTCAGAAATACAATATATAATGCCTTTGGCTGTATTATACGGCAGTATAGACGGATGTAGGTTTATAGCTGAAGTAAAAAACAAAAGTGGGAAGAGAGTTTTAAGTTTCTTCACTCCTCCCCATTACGATTTGGCATCTTCGTACGAGATAGAGTCTTACATCCTTGACTCGGCAATTGTTAAACATGGATTTGTTGTAATCCAACACAGCCCTATTTCAACAACAAAAGACTACGAACGATTTCTGCATGAAATCAACCAATCAAACGCTACCTAATAACTGGAAAACTATTTTTAACTTAACTGACCTAGAATAGATTTTATATTGAGAACCGAGTAAATATTACAGAATCGACACATATAATTTTACACACAATTTTTCATATTTAACTCAAGAAGCAAATACACGAGTTAGATCATAAACTCATCGTCCTATTTAGTGATCTATTATCAAACTTTCTACTATTTTTGTTTACTAAGAAATGACTTTTTTCTTTCTTGAGGCTAGTAAACTCAAAATATAGGTCTAGCATTATACCCGCTTATCTATCATTATCTGCTATTTAGTAAAGATTTCTCCTGAACCATTTGGAGAAAACCAGATATTTATCAATGTAAAAATTTATTTTTTACAGAATTCTAGCCATCTTAGCAATCGCTTAGTTTCTTGAATTCCTCAATCTCCTATTAAAGTCTCTCCAGTAATTTGCAAAACCTCTTATAATTATATTTCTCGGTCTCTTTTTTATCGGGCGTCCTCTAATAATGTTGCGTATGTCGTCTTGCCAATTATAATTAACAAGATTCTTCTCGAATAAGTAACCGTTCAACATCATCGCACCCATGCCTGCCAGAAGCATCAAACCCCCACCTTCTGCCCATGTCAATACTCTCAAATATGGGTCATTTCGATATTGTTCTTTATAATCTAAAACTGCTTTTTCCCAAGCATGAGGGAACACTTTATCAAGACTATCTATAACATCATTAGGGAGTTCATCTCTTGCATCTGAAGGTATTGTTGATGTCGAATCAGGCTGCACTTCCCCTGCTATAGCTATAGTTGTATTTTCATTTTCTCGGGTGGAATCATCAGTGTCCTGATCATCGCCTTGTTGCATTGGTGGATTCGGTGTCGGAGTTGACGAGTTTTCCGATAATTTCTCAATTTCAGCTTGGAATCTTGTAATAAGTAATTGTGTTAATTCTTCTCGATCAGATGGGATTTCATCTTCTGGGATCGTTACCGTAAGAACTGAAGTATTTTGAGGAGTAGCACCATGCACAAAACCGTCTACTATGAAAGGATTATTGTCAGGTGCATCCACATGAACCGTAACAAAGTGGTTGTAACTCTCCGTCCCATCCGGATTAATTGTTCGAATCCTTAGGAATTGTGTATCTTGGCTACTACTTTCGCTATCTGCAGCTAAAACATCCCCCCACATCTGGTAGGGTTCTGAGGCCCTTTCTGGCAAATTGTCTTTCTGTTCAGGAGGATATACGAGTTCAAAGATTTTTTCAATCGTGATCTCTCCACCTTCGAGCATTTCTGCAAGTATTCTTGTATCAGGAGATAACCCATCTCCACCGACAGGTATGGCATGCACGTATGTTGTGCCATCACTATTTGTCTTTGGAAATAATTCTTGTGGAGATATTTCATGGTTTATGACATATTCGGGTGTTACCCCACGTCCGGGATTAATTGGGGCCAGATGAGTGGGACTGTCGTTATCGAACACAAATCCTGGCAAACCCGTATTTGGATCAATCGTCATCCTCACGGGCACAAATTTTCCAGCATCTGTTGATATAACTCCGTCCTCAATGTAAGGTTTTAGTCTTTTAAAAATTTCTTCGTTGATGTCAGAATATGTGCTTGAACTCAGACTCCCATTGACCTGAACTATTTCGTCAAGTTCATCAAAGCTTAGATCATAGGGGTATTGAACTGTTTCTTCGATAATACGCAATACTTCCGATGAAACATCCAGTTTAAGTTTGCCTGCAAGATCAGTCTCTCGAATTCCAATTAATTTAAATATGTTGAGACCTTTTTTGCTTAGTGCCTCCTGTACCTTATCGAGTATTTCTGGGTCAGTATAAACTCCGGTAATTTTACTTGTATTATATAAGTATTCAGTAAAACTTCCCGAAGGGATTTCTATCTCCTCGACAGCTTCAGAACCTAGTATATCTATTATAAGTCTATTTAATGCCCATAGAGCGTCTGAGGCACGCCAATATTCAACCACTTCTCCATTACTGTTTGGTACCGAAATCACATAACCACTATCAGAGAGCCCATCCCACTCATCGGGTCCAAAGCTGTCATTTTCTAAGAGTGCATGTTGAATTAACTCCAACCACGGAGCAAGTTGACCAGTTCTGAATAAATCAGGGATGCTCGGGTCATGAATTCCATTCTCAATTCCAATTTCAGACAAGGCTTTACGTACATTTTCTCCTAATTGGTAATTATCAGATTCTGGATCTAAAAACGAAAGTGTAAAAGCCCCTGTAACTAATTGCGATACCTCTTCAAGGACGAGGTTACTTATCTCACCTTCAAGAGTCTCCTCTCCTTTTGTGACATCTTCATTGAATTGTCCTAGAATAGCAATTACATTTGGAACAAAACCGTCTGTGGGATTATAGCTGAAAGGCGTAGATGCAACAGAACTTCTTTGAAATATTATTTTGTTATAATAATTTCCTACAGAAATATGTATCTCAGAAGGTAGCCAGTCATGAGGTTCTGTAGACATGCCTATTGTCATGCTAGCTGCAATACGATCAATCATGTTAAAAATATTTGCTCCTCGGTCAAATCCCAAGTTTACAATATCTTCTCCATTGACTGCCAGGTTAGGTAATGGGGTTTTTTCTGCAGTTTCTCTAACCAATCTCACTGCATCGGGATCAATCTGAGTAAAAATCTCGTCTATTTCGCTTTCTGGGGTTGTTGTGGGCTCTAGGGTCAGGTCTGGGTTTACGGTTACTTCCGGTTCAGGTGTAGTTGTTGATACAGGAGTTGTTGGTGTTGCGGTTTCTTCTGGGGTAAGAGTCGGAGTTCCGTTAGTGCTAGATTGAATTGGGGGCTCTACAAGGGTTGGTGTTTCCGTCATCACATCTGCTTTTGTTGCGTCAGGAGAGCTTTCAGGACTAGTATCATCAATGACAGTCGGCATATATACCTGCTTTGTCTGAGTATTCTTATACTCGTCTGAAGGTGAGGTTCCTGGTGGGTTCACCTTTAGCTTTTCTTCCGCAATTGCGTAAAGTTTCGTGATTTCATCTCTTTCATCGCCAGGAATATTAGCAATATCTAGTCGTAATACCCTCGCATCATCAGGTATTTCTCCTGTTATTATATTTCCATCGTTATCGACAGCTACATTTAAAATAATATTTCCATCAGCAGTCGTAACTGATACCCCATTATTGCCCAACTGCATCCTCATTAACTCACCTTTAATTTCAGAAAAAGTCGTTTGTCCAAAAACTATTACTTCTCCTTTTTCAATTTTTTCATTTATCAGATTTATTAATTCTTCTTGTGTTTCGGGAACTTCACTCTCGTCAATTTCAAAAGCGAACGGGGCTCTATCTGTAGCTCCTGTCACTATTCCAGTTTCGTCCGCATTTATTTCAATGACGTATTGGGTCCGAACATTTCCATCCTTGTCAGTGATATCTGCAGATCTTAATACAACACCTTTTTCAAATAAAAGTTGGTCTGCAGCCTTGTTTACATTTTCTAAATCGTTATCAGCCTTGTCATCTAAGTTTATAATCTTTGGGTTATTAATACTTGCTGTTGTAATTTCTCCTTCATCAACGGAAGGTTGTTTAGAGAGCATCAAAAACTCCCCTACAGCTTTATCAACATTATCATTCCGAGTAACAATCTGACTTACATGATCTATTCGACCATCCGAGTCTCTATCCACTAGATGTAAAACGAGGGTGTTTCCATTTCCTAAATCTCTGATCAGAAGATGTTCTCCGTCTACATCCTGACTTTGGAAAAGATCCGCTATAGTCGTGTTTTCAGGAAGGTTCAAACCAAATATACTTTCGTAGATCGCATCCCATTCATTCCCTTCTGGAGAAACTTGGGTTGTTGCCATTACTCCGATTGGTCGGCCCTCAATTATCTGCTCCAATTGCTCCCCTGCGATAGAATTACTTATAAGTTTAGAAGCCCTATCTATATGTTCAACAAACTCTCGTTCTGGATTATTAGAAAGATCACTAATCGGACTATTTTCAAAATGTCTTTTGAATGGATCTAAGACGTGTCTAATAACTTCGTCTTTATCTGTCGGAGAAAACCAATCTGGTATGTCAACGACTACAAGTCTAGCTCCCGCACGAGTCACATCAGTACCAGGAGTAATTACGTTAAATATGCTTTCTTTAGTACTGGGGTCATCATAAACCACTATAAAAGCACGAGTGTTGCCTTCTGAATCAGTGTGAAAAGCAACTGAGTTTGCTTTCAGGTCGGACCACATTCCGCCTTCTCCATCTTCACCAAATAAGTCAGTATTGTCTATTCCACCAGGTATTCCCTCGCCTAATGTCAAAAGTGCATGACTTACCGTTTCTCCATAATTAATTTCAAAAAATACCCCTCCGGAATCGTCAGGTCTTTGAAGCTGTTCTTCTGTAAGCAAATCTCCAGGTTGAGCTATAGGTGTTTGTAATTCATCAGAACTATCATCAACTTCTGGGGCTGTAATATGATCAGCAACCTCGACTCCAGAATCTTCAGTATTTTCAAGTGAATTGTTCTGATCTTGAACTTCAGGGCTTGCAAAAGGTTCCGAAGTATCTTTTACGTCCAATACCCCATCCGAATGCTCACCTTGCTGTACTTCGAGAGAATGTGTCGGTTCGAAAGGCAAATCTTGATCTGCTTGAGAGTGAACTTGATCTTCCTGTATTTCAGATGCATTTCCAAATGTATCGTTGGTAGACTGCAAAAGACCATCTTGCTTAAGAGCCTCTCTATGAACGAGTGGTTCGACTCCAGAATCTACACGATGCAAATCACCAGCAGCAACAGCATGACCCATTTTCACCATATCAACCCTATTTATTTTCTCCTCTGCAATGTGTTGGAGCTCTAAAAGAGGATCAGGTGAAGGTTCCTCCTGACCAGGAGAGTGTGAATCTGGATGAACAGCTACATGGAAATTGTCACCGGAATCAACAAGATCATCCATATCATGACCCGAAGTTGCTTGGTGATACACATCATATAAATCATCACTATTATCTGCAATTTCGTTTACAATCAATCCTACAGGAGTAAATGCCGCAGCCACAACCCCAGTAAGACGGATGATATTCAATGTTGTTTGGATAGCTGCACGTTGCTCAGGAGTCAAATTCTCAAGAAAACTTTGTTCTATAGGCTCGTTACTGAAAAACATCTTTCCTATCTCCTGATCCTCAAAACCAGCGATCTCCACAATCGAAGCTTGCTCTGGATCCAACATACCTTCAGCAATAAGTCTTTGTTCTTGTTCGTACTTTTCTCTAAGCAAAATCCTACAAAACGCTTCCATATCGTGGATTGTAAACTGGGTCCCTTTGTCTTTATTAACTTTCTGAATAGCATCCCTTGCCAACTTTTTTATATCCTCGTTAAAACCCATATTGGCTAACCGATAAGCCGTTTCTACGCTCATACCCCCCGCGGCTGGATCATCGGAGATCTTAGCATTCCTTCCGAAACGAGTAGGTAGATAAGTTTTACTTTGTAATTTTTCGTAGTTCTTAGACGCTTCTTCCAAAGCAGCAATATCAGGTGCGGTAATTTCAGAAACAACTTTCCTTTGGTCATATGCCTGCGCGGTTATTTCATATAGTGATTCTCGAGGATTGGCAATATGAACGGTCTCGATAAGTTTAGTTGCTAAACTTACTTCACCTAATAAACTCACGAGCTCTCTAGGCGCGTCAGTGGGATACTTTGTTTCTAGTTCACCTAAAACCTCATTCAAATACATGAACGACTTAATATAGTTTTCACCAGTTACATCTACTGCCTCTCCTATGTACCTTTGAACAGATTCGAATACCACACGTTGTCCGTTTGAATTCAAGTATCCCTGATCGTTAAAGAGGTCTGTATTACTTAGCTCCAATTCATTCAATAACCTATCCATGTACCCTCCAAATGCATCTTGTGCTTCTACAGAGCTAGTTTCCAAATTCGGGAGGAACTCATAAACCATATCTGCTCTTTTATCTATATCTAAAGCAGATGTAACTTTTCTTTCTTTTTGTTTTCCACCACCTAGTATTTTCAAACCTCCGACTGTATATGTTTCAACCCTGCTAAACTCGCGACCTAATATCACTTGATCACGAAAATTTGGTTGTGATTCATATTTTGACAGCGTGTCAATTTTTTCTCCAGAACCAAGAAGCAAAGTTTCTGTTTGTTCTGGGACATTCTCTCCAACGAGCATTCTAGCGACAACTTGAGCCATAACCTGTAGAGACGGTGACACCTTTTCTATATCATGATTGTCGACAATCACTTGTGGACCTCTCAAACCTTCATTTTCCATCTGTATTTGAAACTAAAGCATAATTAAAAACTTGAGCGTATTCTTCCTGTGCATCTTCCGC
>CAZZFI010000017.1:0-11249 GCA_964653475.1 uncultured Candidatus Saccharibacteria bacterium
GTAACGCCTTCTTTTTTGCATGCCGGACTTTTTCACTTGGTTTTAAACATGTGGGCCTTGATTCATCTTGGTGGAGCTATAGAGACTTTCTACGGACAGAAAAAACTTCTAATAGTTTATGTCCTAACAGGTATCACAGGATCCGTTTTCAGCGTGATATTTAGTTTAGTAACACTTTATTTAGAGAACAGTGGAAGTGGTTTCCCAATTTCTGTAGGATCGTCAGCGGCAGTGTTTGGGTTTGTGGGATTACTTATTGGTAATAAATTCAAGAAAAACACGTACTCAGTTAGTATAGACAACT
Organism: uncultured Candidatus Saccharibacteria bacterium; assembly: GCA_964653475.1. Lineage (GTDB taxonomy): Bacteria > Patescibacteriota > Dojkabacteria > B142 > OLB20 > JAJTYI01. The sequence goes on from CAZZFI010000017.1 coordinate 305, forward strand.
ATATCAACACCTCTCAGTTATGGTTTTTTGTGGGTTTGAATATCATTTTTGGTCTTGGAATAAATGGACTAGGTGGAGGATTTGCGATCAATAATATCGCTCACATAGGGGGTTTCCTAGGAGGTTTTGTTTTAGGGCTTCTTTTGGATTTAATCAACACGACTTATCAAAGTAACAGGAAAAGAGTTTTGGAATCACTACTTTATGTTCTGACGTTGATGGTTTTGATATTGAGTTTTTCTGCTCAAACGATTTATATTATCTTTGCTGTTTAAAATTTTAATCGAGAACTAATGATCGCAGTAGTATTCGGAATTCCTGGTGTTGGTAAATCCACGGTAGTTAATATGGTAAAAGAAAAGCTAGGCTTGGTTTATGTACATCCTGGGAACATCATGTATGAGATTGCTTTACAAAAAGGTGTCGTAGAAAATGTCGACGAGATGAGGAAATTAAAACTATCTGTACAGCAAGCAATTCAAGAGGAAATGGCAGTTACGGTTTCAGAAATGATCAAAGCAGAACCGGACAAAAGCTATATAATTGATACACATGCTATTGTGAAAACTCCTCAAGGCTATTTCCCAGGTTTACGAAATAAATTTTTCGAAGTTATAAAACCAGACATATATTTCGTCATTGAATCAGACCCACAAGTGATTTTACAAAGAAGACAAGATGATTCAACTAGAACTAGAGATGATGACCACACTTTGAAAGAGATTCTTCTTCATATCGATTTAACAAGAGACTATGCTTCAGCTTACTCAATATATAGTCAAGCGAATTTCGCGGTTATCGAGAATAAGCAGGGCGATATCAACTACGCAGTTGATGAGATGTCAGGGATAATTTCTAGATATATGGAAGCTTTGTAGCGTGGATAATACTCACATTTGAATATATGAGCAAACATGTTTTAACCAATAACTTGATGATGACTCCTCAGTATTGGTCATACTGCATATCCAGCTTCCGAACTCCGAAAGTAGTTATTCTCTAATTTATTACGTCTTTCATGATAATAAGTGCCTGGGGATCCTAACGAGTAATCAGTCTGATACTTTTCCAGACCGGAAATCCTCAATCTCTTTGTGATTGCCACTAAGTAAAACAACAGGCACCTTCATCTCACGACCTTCGTCAGCGATAAATACTGCTGGTCTTGTGTACTGCGGAAATTCTATGTAGTCATCTTCATTAAAAGATTCGTGCTCAAGGGATTCTTCGTTTCCGAGAACTCCAGGCAAAAGTCTAGTCACTGCATCAGTAATAATCATTGCGGGTAATTCTCCCCCTGTCAATACGTATTTACCAATGGAAATTTCGCGGTCGGCAAGGTATTCTTTTACTCTTTCGTCGATTCCTTCGTAACGTCCGCAGATGATTACCAATGCTTCGTATTTAGAAAACTCTCGAGCTACTTTTTGAGTAAAAACCTCTCCCTTTGCGCTTGTTAGTAAGACAAGTGTTTTTTTCTTCCCGATTTCGGATTTAATATCTTTGAGCGCTTTGTAAATCGGTTCGATCATCATAACCATTCCTGCTCCACCGCCGTAAGGTTTAGCATCGATAGTTTTATGTTTATCAGTGGTCCATTTCCTTATATCATGAAGAGAAATTTTGACAATCTCTTTATCCTGTGCGCGTTTCAAAATACTCTCTGAAAACACAGAAGAAAACATGCTTGGAAAGGCTGTAAGTATATGGACTTCAAGATTCATATTCATGTCTAAATCGCTTAAATGAAATTAGCACTTTCTCAGAGCCCGTAAATTTTGTATGATTAAGCATATCGATATTTACGATGCAGATTAATTATACAGTTAAAGGACAAGGAAACAAAAATATCATACTTCTTCATGGTTGGGGAGGTTCAATGGAAAGCCTCTCGAGGCTACAAGATGAACTAGCAAGGACGTCGGATTTTAGGATTTACAATATAGAATGGCCAGGATTTGGCAAAAGTCCTTTCCCGGATGGTCGCGAGTTTTTGTTTCGTGATTACACGAAAGCGCTTGTAGAGTTTATAAAATCTAGAAAAATTGACTCACCTACACTAGTGGGGCATTCATTTGGAGGAAAAGTTTCGATAGACCTTGCTTTAGAGAATCCTGGTTTAATTAGTAACTTAATTTTGATTAATTCCTCGGGGGTCAAACCGAAAAATACACTGAAGAAAGCTCTATTATTTCTCCCAACTAAGATTATAGGTACGATATTTTCTCTTCCTGGATTAAGAAACATAAAACCCTTTATCCGGAAAATATATTACAAACTGATCGTCAGAGAAGGTGATTACCTTATTTCTGAGAAGCTCGAGAAGACTTTCAGAGATGTCCTGAAAGTGAATTTTGACGACAGACTTAAAGAAATTAATACTAAAACGATGATAATCTGGGGTGAAAAGGATAGTTACACGCCTCTTTGGATGGGACAAAAACTATCTGAGGGGATAAAAAATTCTAAACTCGAAGTAGTCAAAGATGCAAAACACAAACTTCCTTTGGCAAATCCCGAAATAGTCGCTACGATAATTAGATTATATCTTAAATAAAATGGAAAGATTGTTTTTACTCTATACGTTGTTAATCTTGCCTGGTCTAGTAGGAATAATTCGCGGACTACTCCAAAATGTCTATTTGTGGCAAGTTAAAGAGTACCGTTTAGATAGATTTATTTCACATTACAGGTATGAGAAAGAGTATTCTGAGATAGGGGTCATTTTGTGGTTGACCAAAGTAGCATTATTAATTGTCGGAAGTCTTTATATACTTTTTCCTGATGCTACTTACCTAGTATTTACATATGTAGTTATTTTTATTTTGTATTTTCTCCACCTTGAATGGTTCTTGCTTGAAGCTGTAAAAAACAAGCTGGTTAGACCGAGTTTACGCAGCTCTAGGAATCTCATAATCTTGACGATCGTTTCAACAATTAACTTCTTCCTTTTTGGCAGAGTTCTTTGGTGGCTTATGAGGTTTGATTTCTCAAATCTAGATGCTTCATCTCCAAATGCTTCAATAGTAGAAATTGTCAATAATCTTACAAGTTCTGGGAGTCCAGTGGTTTCAGAGGCGACAATTCCTTTGTTTACTCTAGTGACCGCATTGGCACTACTAGGCACACTGGCAGTAGATTTGCTAGTTCCTTTGTGGGTAGCGATAATGGTTGTTGTAACATCGCCGATCTCAAAGATTACGAGAAACCGTACAATTAACAAGGCCAAACAAATAATCTCTAGTCGAGGAGAAAATCTAAAAGTTATTGCAATTACGGGAAGTTATGGAAAAACTACCACAAAAGATATGATCCACAATATTTTGAGCAAGAAATACAAAACTGCTAAAACAATCCAAAATAAAAATACGGCTGTTGGAGTAGCACAATCGATAATCCCTCAGATAAAAAGCGATACTGAAGTTTTTGTTGTAGAGATGGGAGCATACAAACAGGGAGAGATAGGCGAGGCCACATCTGTCGTTCCACCGGATATTGCTTTGGTAACCGCTTTAACACAACAACACCTCAGCCTTTTTGGTTCTTCAGAAAATTTGTTTAACGCGAAATTTGAATTAATAAACGGGCTCAAGCCAAACGGAGTAGCAGTATTTAACGGAAATGACGAAAACTGCATAAAAATGGCAACCAAAACAAATAAAAAGAAAGTGTTTTTTTATCAACTACCAACTTCTCACAGTGAAGGGCTGGAGGGTTTATATTCTGAAGGCATAGAAAATACAGAAGACCCAAACATTCAAAACGAAAATGTCTACTTAAGTAGAGTGACAGATATAGGGGAATTATTAGAAGTTGAGATTGTTCATAAAGATCAAAAATATTCATTTAAAGCGCCACTTAAAGATGTAAGCTTCACTCTTAACCTTCTCGGAGCAATTGCGGTCTGTTTGCAAGTTGGGATGAGTATGGAAGAAATTATCAAAGCAGTAGAAGGACTTCCAGCTGATAGTGGATATTTAAATACTTACAAAGGTGTGAACGATTCAGTGGTAATAGATGATGGGAAAAAGTCGAATCTTGTTGGTTTCAAAACAGCTTTATCAGTATTAGAGAAGAAATCGACTGGTAGAAAATGGGTGATCACACAAGGAATTCTCGATCTAGGAAGTGAAAGGAAAGAAGTTTATCAATCTCTTGCAAAAGATATTACTCAGAAAGCAGACGGGCTTATTACAACTGATAAAGATTTAGTTGAAGCCGTTAAGTCAATTTCATCAGAATTCATGACAGTAAAAGTAGAACAAGTTCATGATATTAGTTCATCTTACCGAGCAAATATAAAAGCCGGGGATACGGTGTTATTAGAAGGGCCTTTCCCGACAAGAGTTATAAGTCAAATTAAGGAAAATGACAACTAAAGAAATAACTGACAAAAAGCTCTGGGAAAACTTTGTTTCTGATGTTCGTTACAACACGAGCTTTTTTCATTCCTGGAGTTGGGGTGAATTCGAGAGTTCTCTAGGTAAAAAGGTGTTTCGTGCGGGTTTCTATAATGATGAGAAACTAGTTGCAGTGGCGCAATTAGTAGAAGTTAAAGCAAAACGAGGAGATTTTTTGCACATAAGAAATGGTCCAGTTATGAACTGGGAGGACGAAGAATTAGTCCAAGAAGTTACCGTCGAACTAAAAACCATTGCGAAAAAACATAAAGTACATTTTGTAAGGATTAGTCCGCAAATGAAATTCTCACCACAAAATGAGAAATTCTTGCACAAGTTAGGATTTGTAAAGAACCAAATGCACGATGTAGACGCGGAAATAACGTGGATACTAGACCTGAGGCAGAGCCTGGAAGATATATTGATGAAAATGCGCAAGAACACGAGATACTACATCAGAAAAGCTGAGAAAGAAGGAGTTACAATCAAAACAAGCACAGATATAGAAGACCTGAAAAAGTTTTATGAAGTGTATGAGGACACAGTAGAACGTCAGAAATGGAATGCTTACAATTTTGATTATTTAAGAAAAGAATTTGAAGTATTTAAAAAATATGATCAAATTAAAATTTACTTAGCGTATTATCAAAACAAAGTTATCGCTACTTCTTTGTTTATCTTTTACCGAAATGAGGTTGTTTACCATCACTCAGGAAGTCTGACTGAGTTCCGACACATTCCTGCATCATATCTCCTTCAGTGGGAAGCCATAAATGATGCTAAAAAGGCCGGTTTTGAGAAATATAACTTTTTTGGAATTGCCAGAGAAGATAATCTGAAACATCCTTGGTACGGACTAAGTTTTTTCAAAAAAGGGTTTGGTGGAGAAGAACAGAGATGGGTACATGGTCATGATTTACCCTTAAAGCCAAAATACTGGCTGACGTATATCTACGAATTTCTAGAACGAAAGAAAAGAGGGTATTAGACTTTCTGTTTTCTCCCTGAAGACATTCTCCCCACTTGTAAGACGTGTCCAAGCGTTGTAAAAGTAGTTCCTATAACAACTCCCATTAAGAAGGTCACCATCAGTACAAGCAGAAATTCACTACCTGATCTGGTTGTTCTTTTTGTATCGTTAATAAGGTCACCGCCGTATAGAATAAATGCAACACCCGAATCTTCTTTGGTAACACCTCCAGGGCCTACATAGGCGTTGTCTTCTCCTTTATCGATGCGTAACTGAACAAAACCGTCTTGCTTTTCGACAGTGAGAACACCAAGGACATCAGCTCTTTTTAAGCTTCCTGCTGCTGTAGCAATATCTACGCAAACTGAATTATCCGTATATTTTTTTCTTTCTATGTCATCGCAGGTTCCGATAGATAATAGTTCGTCATCACCTGCTGAAAAACTAGTTACAGTACCTCCTTGAATGTTTAATCTTAATTTTACAGCGGTACTCTCTTCAGGGGGATCAGCAAGCACTACGAAGGTCTGGGTGTTAGTAGTTCTATCGGTTTGTGCTTCGAGGGTGACAGCACGAGCTTCTTGTGTGAAAAATAAGAATGTGAAGATAACTAATATCGGTAAAATGATTTTCTTCATGGCAGTTTATATTTATTGTTAATAATTATTTTATCTGTTCGTATCTTTATCAGAGAAAAAGATTATTGCTAGGAAGGCTCCTACTAACACAACCAATATACCAAGTAATAAAACGAATGGTAAATAGTTCGCATCATTGGTGGTTCCTTCTTCTGAAACTGGAGCTGGCTCTTGAGTTTGTGATACTGGAGTGGACGATTCGATAACTTCTCCATTTTCTTTTACTATCTCAAGATTAGTAGTAAGATAGGCAAGATCTTCCCCAGGACTGAATACCACTTCTTGTTCCGAAGATGTTTCGACAGTTACTTTAAGTACTTCCTGATTCTCTCCAAAAATACTGTTCGCCACTGCGATGTCTATACAGATATCTTGTCCATCCATATAGCCACCATTCTGGCAGACGGGCAGAAAAGTCAATTCTTCAGAATTCGGATTTTCTATGTCTTTTATTGTTCCACCTGACACTGTTACACGCAATTTCATTGCAGAACTGTCTTGAGGGGGAGAAGCAAATATTGTGTAAATCTTTTCGGCGTCAGTCTCTGAAGTAAGCTCTGTGGTTAGAGCAAGACTAGGTATAAATGAAAATAAAGAAAAAATAGAAACGAGTGTACTTACGAAGAGTATTTTTTTCATAGTGAAAATAAACTAAGATATAAATAAAGTATAGATCAATTAAACAGACTTGCAAATACCTGTAACAACTTTATGTTGTTCGGTTTGTTAATAAAAAGGCTTCCTAACGGAAGCCTTTTGTTTATTAAGTTAACAATCATAGGTTCGGGTAGAGCGAGAGATCACAAGATCTAGGATTGATCTCAGACGAGTACCTTTGAGCAAAACTCTGGAAGTCGTCAATATCTATGAATCCGAATAGACCTTGATATGGACCCTCCGAACTAACCTTCGAATCTTTTCCACCACAAGGTAGGTAAGTTTGTCTCATTTCTTCTGTATCAGCACACTCTTTTTGATAGTTTGAAGCAAATCCTAACTGATAAGCTCCGAAGTCCATAATATCAAAATCACCATCACCATCTATGTCAGCAGCTCCACAGATGTAGCCTAGTGGTGGAGATACTTCTGTCGTTGCTGTTGGTGTAGGTGTGTTTGTATCTCCCACAACAGGTGGTCCGTCTGTAGGAGTAGGTGTCGGTGTTGCTGATATCGGAGGTGATACCGTATCAGTAGCAGTTGGTGTCGGTGTATTTGTGTCCTCTACTGGTGGTTCTGTTTCATCTGTGACAGGAGGGCCTGTAGGGATAACAAACTGAACACTACAGGAGTTTTTATCATTATTACTTCCTGTGAAGACTTCTGCAACATTGTTTGCAACATCTCCACCATTGCCTCTGATTCTCATAGTGTAAGTGATTGTCTCGACACCAGCAGGGACATTACACTCAAGATACTGGTTCTTTTGCGCAGTAGCTGCAGGAGTATCTGATGGAGATACATCATCTTGTGTTGCAAGGAAGTAGACTGCACCAATAGAGAGTACGATTCCAGCAGCAAGTAGTCCTGCTAGATATGGTTTTTCTTTAAACGTAGCCCAACCGATTGATTCTTTGTTTCTTAGGACAATTAGATATACAACTCCACCCGTGAGAGCAGAGAAGAGTACGAAGCTTAGAAGTACTGATCCTCTCTCTGAATAGAAATCAGAGATCCCTAGGACAGCACTATTAACAGTTTGGGTTTTAACTTCGCAGTAGTTTGGTTTTGACAGTACTTGAAAAGTATCCTTGAAATCATCATGGATTACCACCGTTCCGTTTGGACCTGGCGCCGCTTTGTTCAAGTTGATTGTGTAAGTAACTTTAGAGCCTAATCTTCCTTCTTTATTCAAAGAGAATGTTTTGTTACAACTCAGTGATTCGATTGGAGGAGTACTCGTTGTTGTACCGGGTTGAGTAGCTTTTATTGTGTTTGAAGGTTTAATCGTATTGCTTGGCACAACAGTCGAAGTTGGCGTAAGTGTGGGTGCTCCAGGAGCAGCTATATTCATAATAGCGCTTTGTCTGGAAATAACGCCACTAGATTTTAATGCCACGACTTGGTATCGTCTATTAGTTATATTATTCCAGCTTCTATTATCAACGAAAGTGTTGGAAGTGGTGTCCTTTACGAAGACAACTGGCTTCTGAGGATCGCAAGTTGTTCCATTACATGAATATACTTCAAAAGTATTTTCTTCGTTTAGTTTCGTCCATTTCAACTCAACATTTCCATTTTCTAGTAACTTATGAGTCACACTCATAGTAGGGATGACTACTTCATCACTTTTATATTCAAAATATCCGTTGCAGTTTAAGATCTCTGATTTGTGATAACCAGGATTACAGTTTCCCGAAACCCATGTTCCAGTGGAATATGTGTCATTTGCTTCTGTTTGGTATGTTGTCCCGTCGATTACAATTTTGTCTACTATGAGGTCTCTAGCTCCTCTGTCGTTGTTGAACTTAACTCGAATCTTTCCGTTATTGAGGTTTAACCCTGCAGTCGAGAAACCATAGTTGAAGTATGTGGCAGTTACAGCCTGGTTATCAATCAGGGTTTTTTGTTCGACCCCGTTTTGCACATATACTACTGACATAAAGGGGAACGATCTACTATCTGCATCAGCAATACCCTTTGCAACTACATAAGCGTTGTCCTCTGGTGTGACTGAAGGATCAGGCGCAAGAGTATTGGTAGCCGTTAAACAGCTATTGGGAGCAAAACTTTGTCTATGCCCGTAGATTTGATCATTGCTTACATTTGTTTTTGTGCCATCAGGATTGGTTTTTTCTCCATGTGCGACAACCTTTAGGCTGATGGTTTGATTTCTCGACATATTCAAGGAGGTGTTATTATAAAGATTTACTATTTCTGAGAACATTGTCGATTTCAACCCCATTCCAAAGATTAACGAGTTCCCCCTCAATTCAACTTGGTGAGTTACAGAATTACCCGATACCGCTAGGGTTCGGAAATCTCCGCCTTGAGGACAATCTGGCTGTCCAGGACCTCCGCATCCGATTTCTGGTTGTGTTGCTACAGGTGTTGAAAAAATAGTAGTTGGTGATGGGGTTCCCTGTGTCCGATCTTCACAGGTACCACCGCCACCATGTCCTGGAATCCAATTACATCTAGATCCATTAGCATTACATTCTGTTTCGCCCATCTGACCACAAGGTTTATTGCTCGGAGGTACAGTTGTAGTTATAGAAGTAGGAGCCAAAGAAGGGTTACTTCCACCGCCACCACCTGAACTTGTAGGTGAAGGTGCCGTAGTTGCAGTTGCTGATGGTGGTTCTTGTGACGGGTTGGGATCGACTTCACCACCACCGCCGCCTGAACTTGTAGGTGTAGGTACCGTAGTTGCAGTTGCTGTCGGTACAGGTACAGAATATGCACCAATCTGATAACAAGACCAGTGATTAGGATTTCCTTTGTCACCTTCCCATAGACCTGGACCAAGTTTGTCGTATATTGCTTTTTCTGTAGCGTTCTTTTCAGGATTCAGACACAGGTTGTACGTTACCCGTGTGAATTTCACTCCGCTATCATTTACGAGTGGTGCGGAGAAGTTGAGATCGTAGCTCACGGATCCACTAGTTTGATTTTCACTACATTCTGTAATTAGCCTACCGCAAAGACCATTTGTACAATCTTGGCCTCCTTGGGTTCCGGCACTCACATCTTCTTGCTCAGTTCTGTTGGAAATATAGTTCGCCAAGACAAGCGTAAAAACCATAAATAGCGATAAGATAACAACAAGGAATATAGCTCGTGTACGCTTGTTCGAAAGATATTTTGAAAACATAGATAGCAACACTAATATATAGTAATGATTATAAATTAGATGAAATCGAGTGACTTGTAAAGGGATTTTGAGGTAAAATTTGAAAAAGTTTGAGGGATCGACACATTCCCTGGGTTCAAGTATTAATTAAAATTAAGTTTTTTATCATGATTACCACACGTTTCGCGCCAAGTCCGACAGGAAGTCTTCATATTGGAGGAATAAGAACCGCTCTTTACGCCTATGCTCTTGCTAGAAGTAGGAAAGGTAAATTCATTCTCAGGATAGAGGATACCGATCAATCAAGATTCGTAGAAGGTTCAGATATTGAAATTGAAGAGATGCTTTCGGCATACGGACTTGAATATGACGAAAAGTTTAGACAGTCAGAAAGAAAAGAAATCTACCGAAAATATGCTAAGAAACTAATTTCTGAAGATAAAGCATACTACTGTTTTGCAACCAAAGAAGAACTTCAAGAAGCACGAGAAATTGCTAAACAAAACGGAGAAGTTTTTAGATTCAGATCTCCGTACAGAGATATCTCTACTGATGAAGCACTCGAAAAAATAAAAAATGGTAATAAATATGTAATCAGACTTAAAACTCCTGAAGACAGAGAGATCCTTTTTGAAGACAGGCTCCAGGGCAAAATGAAATTCAATACAAATGAAGTTGATGATACTGTTCTACTCAAGTCTGACGGTATGCCAACTTATCATCTTGCTGTGGTTGTTGATGATCACGAGATGGAGATTACAGATGTTTTACGAGGAGCAGAGTGGATACCTAGTACTCCTAAACATATATTACTGTATGAGTTTTTCGGTTGGGAAATACCGAATTTTTATCATCTTCCTCTGATATTAGACCCTGAGGGAGGAAAGCTCTCAAAAAGAAAAGGTTCAGTTGCAGCAAAAGATTTCTTGTCTCACGGGTATATACCCGAAGCAGTACTAAATTTCTTGATGCTTATCGGTTGGTCGTCACCTCTTGCCAGGGTTCATGGTGAAGCCGAGCGTGAGATTTTCTCGTTAAAGGAGTTTGTCGAAATTTTCGATATAAAAGATCTCAACAAAAGCAGTGGGATTTTCAACAGAGAAAAACTTTTGTGGTTTAATCATCAATACATTATGAAATTGTCAGA
>CAZZFI010000018.1:0-10848 GCA_964653475.1 uncultured Candidatus Saccharibacteria bacterium
TCAAAGAGTACCGAAATAACAACAGACAACTAAAAGACGGAATCAAAAAGATTTACACAAATATCTCAAACGAGAACTATCTTCCAAAACTATGGTCCCTCAAAAATATTTACGAAAAATACCAAAACCAGCTCGAGAAACGTGGACAATATGATTTCGAGGACATGATCATGTTTGTTCTTAATAAACTGATTCAAGATGAAGAATTCCTGAGATCTGTACAGGAAGAGTTTCAATATATTCTCGTAGATGAGTATCAAGACACAAATTCTTCCCAAAATGAGATTATCGAGATAATTGGTAGTTATTACGAAAATCCAAACATCTTTGTGGTTGGTGATGATGACCAGTCGATTTATCGCTTCCAGGGTGCAAATCTTGAAAACATCCTACAGTTTTCAAACAAGTACAAAGATTCTATAAAAGTAATTACTCTAAAAACAAACTACCGAAGCCAACCTTATATTTTAGATGTTGCTAAATCTATAATCACAAATGCAGAAAATAGACTTGAAGATGCTATCGAAGATGTTGACAAAAATATCGTTGCTTATCGTAAGCCACAGGTTTCAAAAGTTGATTTAACAATCACTAAGACAGGAGAAATGGAAATTGCGAAGATTTCTCAGAATGTAAAAAGTCTGATCGACAGTGGGGTTGAACCGAACAATATCGCTGTTATAGTTCCAAAGAATGATCAAATGGATCCTATAGCTGAAAGATTTTTGCATGACGATATTCCACATCAAGTCTCTAGAGCTGAAAATATAGCAGATGATGAACACATCAAAAATCTATTAACTCTGACTGAATATTTACTCTATCCTGAGAAAGAACATTTGTTGACAAGAGTACTTTATATGTCCTATTTCGGATTCTCAGCACTCGATATTTTTAAGGTTGTGAACTATGCTTCTCAAAAAAGAATCAAATTATATAAAGTACTTTCAATGGATACTCTTCTCGAAGAAGCTGGTATTGAAAACAAAAATCAATATATAGAATTTTTAGAAAGACTATCATTGTGGCATAAAGAGATCAAAATAATGCATCCTGGACAGTTTTTCCCTACTTTGATTAACGAAACAGGAATTTTAGAATACTTAGCAAAACAAAAAGATAATTATATCCAGCTGAATAACTTCCACATAGTTTTCGATTTTCTGAAAAAACATTTAAGATCAGATAAGGATTTTGATTTCGAGAAATTACTCGAGAAGGTCCGTTTAATCAAAGAATACAATATCGAAGAATTAGTTCGAAGAGATGTATTAGATGACTCCAAAGTTAGAATTATCACAGCGCATAAAGCAAAAGGAATGGAGTTTGATCATGTGTTTTTGCCTGGAATATTGTCAAATCTATGGGAAAAACCGTTTGGGGGTAGAAATAGTATAAAGTTACCCAGGAGTATCAATACTCAAGACTACGCAACTAACGAACTAGATGAGCGAATCAGGCTGTTTTTTGTAGCAGTTACTCGTGCTCGAGATCACTTACATCTCTCTTATTCACAGATAGATGATAAAGGCAGGGAAACAAAACCTAGCTGGTTTATCACTCTAATTGACGAAAATCTGATTAACAAAAAAGAAGAAGTTATAGACCAAGAAGAACACCAAAAAATCCTTTCTACTCTACTGAAAGGTCAGATAAACAATAGCTTCACTGAAAAAGGTAAAGTTTTCTTAAAAAATGTATTAAATGATTTTGCGCTCAGCGCAACTACTTATAATGACTACAGAAAATGCCCGCATTGTTTTTTCTTAAAACACATAGTAAAAGTACCTGAAGCACCTAGTGTTGCGTTGTCCTATGGAAATACTATTCATAAAGCTCTTAACGAGTTTTTGAGTAAATATCGAAGAACCCAGAAGCTTCCAACAGAAGATTTTTTAGTAGATTCATTCTTTTCAGAAATAAGTAAACAGTTTTTAGATGAAGAAGAGATCAATATTCTTAAAGAACAAGGAAGAGAAAGCCTCTCTATACTTTATAAAGAGAAAATTCCTGAGCTAAAACCAACATCTTTGACAGAAGTGAGTTTTACTAAATTTAACATCACCATCGACGGTGTCCCAATTAAGGGGAAAATAGACCGGATAGATTTTGTCGAAGGTTTAGGTAATGTGGTCGATTTAATTGACTACAAGACAGGTTCGTATAAACCTGGATTACTAAACATAGAAAAAAAAGGAGATTACTATGTCCAATTACTTTTCTATAAACTCTTAGTCGATAACTATCCAAAATACAACTGGAAAGTGCGTTCGGGAAAGATTATCTATGTCGATCCTGATAAGGGAGGTAAACCATTAAAAGATAAAGCTTTAAGTTTGCCTGACGAAGATGTCGAGTGGTTGAAAAATGACATAAAGGAGGTTTATGAATTAATTATGAAAGGTGAATTTTCTCGAAAAGGAGAAAAAGACTGTTATAATCAAGAGCTTCATAATATTAATTTTAGTTTCTGATAATGAAAGACCCTGTAATTGTCCAGTTTGACCACGATGAGAATTACGCAACAGTATTCGATTTGATTTGTTTTAATCTCGGAGTTGATAGTGGGAAATACTTCAAAAACATAAAAGAGGCGAAATCATATCTTGATATTCTCCAAAAAGAGAAAGATTATCCGGATATTGCAGTTATTGCAAGCTACTTAGGAAGAGATATAAACGATGGTGAACTTCTCGCAAAAAAGATTCGAGAGATAAGTCCCAAAACCAAGATCATCGCCTATACCGAGGATGACGAAGCAAAGTGGGGAGATTACATAGCCATGAAATCAGGCGACGACAAGGATGGGAATATGGTCGAAATCTTGTCAAAGCTTACGGGGAAAGAGTTTAAGTTTGATAACGCGAAATAACCCCTATCTTTCGGCTCGAAATAACAGGCAACTCCTCCCAGCTCGTTGTATATCTCGGAGACCTCTTGCTTTGCTCGATAGCAACTTCTTTGTTGATTCCCTGGTTTGCGAACTTAACTGTCCCTCTGCCCCATTGTGAATTTAGATAGTCGACAACGTTCATAGTTTGCCTGTCTTTTGTCTGATCAGTGTAGTTCACAAACATATTTTGCTGTACTTCGTTAAAGTCATAGAGATCACTGAAATACACCCCTGCTCTTTTGTATTTTATTCCTGGACGGTAAATCTTAGAAAGAGAGTCAAGTGCTACTTTGGACAGAAGCGGAGTGTTAGAACTCGGAGAGTCTAACACGGTAAAATCTGAGCCAGTAAACATTTGAGACAGGTTGTGTCTGCCAGTTGAGATGAAAACACCTACTGACCCTGCCAAAGAGTTTTGTTTGCGTAGGTTTCTAGCTGCGTTAGCTGTGTAGTTTGCGATTGTCTCGCTCATCTTTTGAAAATCACTGTGTGCAGATTTGAAAGTTCGACTACAGAGTATTCCCTTTTTGGATTTGCGTCTTGTGCTAAGCGGGTAACAACGAATCCCGTGGAGTTCGAGCCAAGTTCGTTCCATTCCTACTCCGAAATACTGTTTTAAAAGTGTTCTATCTGCTTTCATAAAGTCTGCGATATTGTTTATGTTAAAGACAGGTAGTTTTTTGACAGATCGGTAACCAATTCCCCAGATATCGTCTAATGCTAAAGGCTTTTTCGAAGAATACAGAATTCTGTTTGAAAACTTAGCAACCCCCTTGTCTTCGTAATATTTTTTGGCGAACTTGTTTGCGTGTTTTGCCTGTGTTTTGTTTACTCCAATTCCTATTGAAACCGGAATCCCGGTGTACTGGTAAACAGTATTTCGGATCTTTGTGCAGTAGTCTATCAAGCGATTGTCGTCTGAAGGATTGAGTCTGAAAAATGCTTCATCAATCGAATAAACTTCGATTCGGTCTGAGAAATCTTCTAAAACCCTGAAAACTCGATCAGACATATCTTTGTATAAAGCAAAATTCCCAGAACATAAAATTACCTGATTTTTCTCAAAAACATCTTTCCACTCAAAAACGACAGCACCCATAGGGATTCCTAATTTTTTTGCTTCATTGGACCGTGAGATGGCGCAACCGTCATTGTTAGATAATACAACTACTGGACGATTTCGGAGCTTAGGATTAAAAACGCGTTCGCAGGATACGAAAAAATTATTGCAATCTAAGAGTGCATAGTAATCAGGATAAGAATTCTTTCCTAGAGAGTGTGGATACTGTGTGCTACTACTCCCCATATTTCGAAGTCATTATCTTGATTAATTTTCAGTAGTGTCGAGCGTGTACTCCACGGAGTGATGTATGTAGTGTGTTGGGACATTAGGATTTGTTTGATAATTAGTTCTCCGTCAAGAGTAGCTATGATGATTGATCTGTTTGTTGGTTTACGAGATCTGTCAATTATCAAAAGATCTCCTCTGTTAATTCCTAGACGTTTGAGGTCATCGTCCCCTGCTTTCATAAAAAAGGTGCTGGCGGGTCTTTTTATAAGATAAGATTTTATATCGAGTTGGAGATCTGCGTCATTTGCAATCGGAGTAGAAAAACTTACGGTTGCATCTGTCAATTTAGACTGTGTTTCTCCCACTGCTGGTTCTCTAAAATCAGAATCTTGTAGTAAAACTGTTTGTTGTGTGTAGTAGTCAGTCTGCATTAGTCGTGAAGTTTGGATTATCTAAAACTGTTATAACTTTGCCGTAGATGTCAGAGTCGAGATCTTTTTGTGCATCTAGATAAAATGGTCGGTGTCGCGGATTTGATGATTCTGGATATAAGACAATAATATTGCGATCACGTTTGTATGTTTTTATAGTTGCGCAGTTGTCGATGATAGCAAGTACTACATCGCCATTTTTTATGTCTGTATTTCGAGCAATTACTGCGTATTTACCGTCTTCTAGTCTTCGACCATCTACCTCTCGTGTGTTCATAGAATCTCCCCGGATCATGAGCGCGAATAGGTCTTTTGAAACAGGAAGAATACTTCGCTTAACTCTTAGATAACCGAGTTGTTGCTCTTCTGCGACAACCATAGGACTACCGGCGTTTGCATAACCGAGTATATCTATATCGATAAACATCTGTCCTGTCTGAGTTTCGCGTAACGTAATACCTCGGGTAGAAGGAGATCTACTTATAAGTCCTTTTTTTTCAAGAGCTTGAAGATGTTTAACCACACCCCTTCTAGTAATCCCTAAAGCACGCTCAAGTTCGCTAAGTGTAGGAGATTGTCCGGTCTCACGAATAAAAGACTTTATAAGGGCGAGGATTTCGTTTTGTCTATCGGTAATCGAATAAATCATAATTTTTGATAAGTGGTATACATTGAATACTTATATGGTATACATGGTACACGGGTGTGTCAAGAAAAATTACAAGAAAATTCTATTTTTTATTAATAGGGTATGTATTAGTCCGTTTTAGAGCTGTTGAAAAGCTTTTTGAGTTTTTTGCGAAATTTGTTGATAGTTTTAGTCTCGCTCATTGAAGAGTCTTTAAGATCAGTTTGGAGTTCTTTGTAAAGTGTTTTCAGTTCAGTTCTCATGTCTTTGAGTTTTCGTGTCAAAATACGTTCTCCTTTTTTGTTAAAGTTCCCAAATTCATAATCAAAGATTTCTTTTTCGATTGACTTGAAAAGCTTGACGTATACGTATGCATAGCCCATCTTTAGCAAAAAATTAAGACGACCTTCTTTATCTAAACGTCGCATGCTGACATGCAACCCTACTGAGTTTAAAATTTTAAACTTCCCCTTCTTAGATGCTCTTTTTGCAAGATCGTAGTCTTCCCCGAAAACGATTTTTTCGTTAAATTGTCCTGTTCTTTCAAATAGATCTTTAGTAATAAAAAATGCATAACCCATTATCGGAGCACCTTTCATGAGTGAAGAGATTTTTGAAGAGATGTTATAGATCTCAAAAAACAATGGGTCGAGTGGTTCGGAAGAGATCGGAATAGACGCGCATGTTGCAAGATCTATACTTTCTGTTTCCATCTCAGATATTGCTGATGTCAAAAATCCATCAGGTAGAACGACATCGGCGTCAAAGAAAAACAAATACTTACCTTTGGCGATTTCTGCCCCTCTGTTTCTCCCGACACCGGGCATTCCTCCTTCTACCAATTTGGCACCATAATCTTTAGCAATATTCTTCGTGTTGTCTTTAGAATTTGCGTCAGCTACGATCACTTCGTATTCTTTATAATCTTGCTTTGCAACACTTTCTAGAAGTTTCGGCAGGTAATCTTCCTCGTTTAAAGTAGGAATGACTATGGAGACTATTGGGTTGTCACTATTTAATATTTTGTTTTCCATCTATCAATAAGACGAAATTTTGTTCCTAATGATATCATAATTTTTTTTAAAATTATTCAATTGGTTATTAAATAGGTCTCTCAATATTCATTTTAATCTCAACCAATAAAGTGGTATTCTTCATTAGTTAGTTAGTTAGTTAGTTATTGATAGTGGAAGTTTTACCCTCCTATAATGTGTGGCAATGTGTGTATAAGGTAGATGGGCTTGATTATCCATGGATTATAGAACCTAAGCATGCATATTTTGTGATGAATAGAATAATTTCAGAAATCACGGAAAACGAAACTGATATGTCCCAGTACAGTTTAGTACGGGTACATTTTCTGTACAAAGATGAGACAGTAATTACTACAGTGAGGGAGCGTAATGATGATGGTACTTTCACTTATCGTACTGAGGTATGAGAATAAAAATCTATGTATCATATTTATTATCACTCAGGATATAATTCATATGCTTCAGACAACTTCAAAAGCAAAACTAAATAACGGATACGAAATTCCATATTTAGGTTTTGGGGTATGGAAAATTCCCCCTGGTAAAATGACGTATGAATGTGTTTTGAAAGCTATTGAGTCGGGATATCGACATATTGATACTGCACAGTACTATGGAAACGAAGCAGATGTTGCAAAAGCTATGCGAGATAGCAGAGTCCCAAGAGACGAACAATTTGTAACTACAAAAGTAGAGATAAGCAATTTTGGTTATGAAAGAACTCTAAAAAGTGTGGAAGATAGTTTAGAAAGAATGAAATTAGATTACGTAGATCTACTATTATTACATTTTCCTGTAAATAATTTACGTCTAGAGTCGTACAAAGCGCTCGAGAAAATCTACCGAGATGGGAAAGCAAAAGCGATTGGAGTAAGTAATTTTACTGAAAAACATTTGGAAGAACTTTTAGAAAAGGTAGAGATAAAGCCCGCTGTCAATCAAGTAGAATTCCATCCATTTCTTTACCAAAAAGAACTTTTGGAGTACTGCAGAGAAAGAGATATTTTGGTAGAAGCTTATTCCCCACTAACGCAAGGGAAGTTTCTAAATGACAAAAAGTTAAAAGAACTGGCTAATAAGTACAAGAAATCAACAGCACAAATTCTTATAAGATGGGCTTTACAACACGGAATTGTCGTTTTACCTAAGTCCGAAACTGCTGAAAGAATTGCCGAAAATGCAAATGTATTCGACTTTGAAATTACTAAGCAAGATATGGAATTTTTAGATAGCTGTCCTGTCCAAAAGAGGTTGTCCTGGAATCCTTATGACGATATGCAGCTTAAATTTTTCTCGAACGGAGTGGTGAGGGCAGGAGCAAAGTTTACTAGGAAGAGATGAATTTTGTTAACTAAATTTACGAAATGGTTTAATATATAGGCATTAATTTATAAAAATAATAAATGAAGATTTATTATGAAGGTGATCGTGGCGGGGGGGGTATTGAGGAGCATATAGTCTCAGATGGGGATACTCCAGTAGAAATTCCTCCAGAGCAATGGAAGCTCGAAAATGAAATCCACAAATCAAAAGAATGGGATAAAAATCCAGAGAAAGCTTACGGGGATATAGTAGAAAATGTTGTTGGGGGGGGAACAGATACTTGAGATTAGTTCCCAGAAGTATTTACATCGCTATAATATGATAGAGCGTTATATTTATATAAGTATTATTATCAGATAAGGATAGTAGTATGTTAATAGGTGGATTCATGCCAGACCCAACACCCTACAACTCAGGATACATACAAGTATCAGTTTTGCACAAAATCTATTTTCATGAATATGGAAATCCAGAAGGTTTCCCTGTCTTAGCTCCTCACGGTGGTCCGGGTTCGAGCTCAAAATCCAAATACGCCAATCTTTATGATTTAGATAAATTCCGAGTAATTCTCTTTGATCAGCGTGGTTGTGGACTGTCTACTCCATATGGAGAACTAAGAGAAAACACGACACAAGATCTGGTAGAAGATATTGAGCGATTGAGAAAGTATCTGAATATCGAAAAATGGCATCTACATGGACCAAGTTGGGGAAGCACTTTAGCCATACTTTATACTCAAAAATATCCTGAACGTGTAGAAAAACTACTTCTTCGAGGTGTATTTTTAGGTAGCAAAACCGAAGGCGACTGGATATTTGAGTTCGGTGCAAATCAAGTGTTTCCAGATTTTTACGAAAAGTTCTTAAAATCTCTACCTGAACACAAGCACGCCAACTTTTTAGAGTATTTATACAATGTAGCTACTGGAGATGACCAAAAGTTAAAAGAAAAATTACTCCCTGCATTCAATGCTTGGGAGGGGTCGATTCTCACTCTCGAACCTCAGAGTGAAGAAGCAGAGATTGATACCGAAAAAGAAATCGTGTCAGCTACCATCATGCTTCACTACATGGTTAACAATTTCTTCCTCGAGCAGGACGAGATATTGAAGCCTGAAAATATCGAGAAGATAGAGTCTATTCCTACAGTGATAATCAACGGACGTTATGACATGGTAACGCCGATGATTTCGGCTTGGAGGCTTCACAAAGCACTTCCGAAGTCAAAACTCGAAATCGTGACTCTGGCAGGACACCACGGAAGTGATCCCGCACTAGAGGAAGTTCTGAGAAAATACACAAAGTTTGACTGGTAACTAATTCGCATTGTCTTAATATTGAACCCCAGCATAGGCAGGTGCCTCACACCAAGGCTCCACTTGATTGAAGATCCCAAAGATATTTGTAAATCCCTATGTCTCTGCTAATTAAATCTTTGTGTGAACCTTCTTCTACAATTCTCCCTTTATCAAAAACGAGGATCCTATCTACTTTTTCTATTGTAGAAAGTCTATGGGCGATTATAATAGTGGTTCGTTCTTTTGTAAGTTCCCACAGTGCTTTTTGAATCTGCTGTTCAGAAATTGAGTCTAAGTTACGTGTCGCCTCATCAAAAATAATAATTGGAGAATCAGCAGTAAAAGCCCTGGCTATTTCCAGTCTTTGTTTTTGACCTCCAGATAATTTTATTCCACGCTCCCCTACTTGTGTTTTGTATTTTTCGGGTAACGAATTTACAAAATCATATAAGTAAGCGCGTTTTGAAGCTTGGGTGATTTCTTCTTCAGTATAATCTTCTGCCTTTGAATAAGCGATGTTAAAACCGATTTCGTTATTAAACAATACAGCTTCTTGAGGAACCATTGCGATCAATTTTCTTAATTCTCTTTTCGGAAAGTCTTTAATATTTATGTCGTTAATCAAAATTTCCCCTGACTGGATATCGTAAAACCTCATTAAAAGTTTAATAATGGTTGTTTTCCCCACTCCAGAATGTCCAACTAATGCAACTGATTCGCCAGGTTTAATTTCTAGATCCAGATTTCTAAATACAGGATGTTTGGGATCATATCCAAATGTGACGTCTTTGAATGTAATTTTTACTCCTGACTTATATTGAGCAAGTTTTGCTTTATCTTCAGGTGGCAAGTGTTTGACTTTTTCTTTAACGATAACCTCTTCATCAAGAATACCAAGATACGTTTTAAGGTCTTCAAAGTTTTTTGCGACCTCTCTAAATTGATAAACAAGATGGGTGACCTTAGGATAAAATGATGAAGCGAAAGTCAAGGCTAAAACAAATTCCCCTGTATCTATTGCTCCTGTATTTAGATCAAAAACAGCTATTATAATAGTAAGTAGAAGTCCTAGATTTGCAAGTCCCCCGTTTACTAAGTCTATTACTCTAAAAGTTTTAGCATAATTTATAAAATCTCTTTCCCATCGCTTCATCTTTCTCCCAAGCCTTTTCTGCTCAAAGCTTTCTTGAGCAAAGTACTTTACATTTTCGAAAGCGATCATATTATCAACAATATGTCCATTTACAACATCTTCTGAATCATTGATAACTTTGCGTTTTATGACATTATGTTTGACGGTGAAATACATCGCAAATAGATTGATAAAGAAAACAATCGCAGTGATGATGATTAACTTGGGATAAATTGTAGAATAGATAAGGATAAGGAAAATGAAATCAAGCACAACCCTACTTCCCCATAAATTTATTTCATCATAAAAACTCAAGTAAGCATTTTCTCCTCTTTTAAATAAGCTGATCAGTTTTCCCGATGATTTCTGTACATGATAATGAAAATCGAGATCATGAAGGTGTTTAAAAACGTCTTGCTTGAGCCGACTTGCGGACCCGATAAGTGCAAAATCAGAGATATACATTGTGATTGTATCTCCCAAATATGTTACAACCATGATTGCTCCGATGACTAGAAGTGAACTAAAAAGTCTATCGCTGTCATTTTCGAGAGCAGAGTTAACCGTGTTTCTGTATAACAGAGGGAGGAGATTCGAGAGCAACGCCATAAGCATATTCAGCAAGACTGCTGGTACAAAATAGCGCTTGAATAACCAAACATATGAATAGAAACGTTTGAAGTAGTTCATAACTCATTAGATAGAAATTGAATCTTCAAAACTGGAAGTAGTATCTCCTTCAGTGGAATCTGTTGGATCGTCTTCTTTTTCTGATACTTCAGGATATTCTTTTCTTTCTTTTTTGTGTAAGATTTCTAG
>CAZZFI010000019.1:0-5256 GCA_964653475.1 uncultured Candidatus Saccharibacteria bacterium
GGGCAAGGATAAATGTGATATAGTTATAGATAGTTTTTATGAATTTCCGTTGGAACAAATAGTAATCAAAGGGGCGAGGGTAAACAACCTCAAGAACATCTCTTTGTCTCTACCAAAAAATAAACTTATAGTATTTACTGGACTTTCTGGATCCGGGAAATCCTCTCTAGCTTTCGACACAATTTACGCAGAAGGACAAAGAAGGTATGTTGAATCACTCTCAAGCTATGCAAGACAGTTTTTAGGAATGATGGAAAAAGCCGATGTTGATCTTATCGAAGGGTTATCACCTGCAATTTCAATCGATCAAAAAGGCTCAGGTCACAATCCACGATCAACTGTCGGAACGATTACAGAAATTTACGACTACCTAAGACTTCTTTATGCCCGAGTAGGGCAGCCCCACAGCCCTAAAACAGGAAAGCGCCTCGAATCACAAACAGTTTCTCAAATCGTTGACAGAATATTAAATCTAAACAAAACACTTTCTCAAAATGAAGTTAAAGTTTTGATACTTGCCCCTGTTGTAAAAAATCGAAAAGGAACATATGAGGAACTTTTCCAGAGACTCTTAACACAAGGATATCTCAGGGTTCGGGTAGATAATATGACTTATAATCTCGAAGAAGAAATCTCTCTCGATCGATATAAAGTACACACAATCGAAGTTGTTGTGGATAGACTTATAGTACAATCTGAAAGGGTTAAAGATAAAGACAATGAGTTCCAAAAGCGACTGACAGACTCGGTTGAGCTAGCACTCAACCTTGGGAATCGTGAAATGTATGTGAACATTTTAGACAAAAACGAAGATCTCTTTTTTAGTGAAAAGTTGGTCGACCCTGATACTGGAGAATCTTTTCCAGAGATAGAACCACATTCTTTTTCGTTTAATTCTCCCTTTGGAGCATGTCCGAACTGCAACGGACTCGGGGTTATCTATAAGATTGAACCTAGTCTTGTTTACAACCCTCGATTAAGTATCTCGGAAGGTGGATTATATCCTTGGTCTCGTATGGCTGATAATATGAACTCTTGGAATATGAAAGTATTGGAAAGTGTTGCAAATGACGGAGGGTTTTCGTTACGAGTTCCGCTTTCCGAACTATCAGAAGAACATCTAAATATAGTTTTGTATGGGACTAAAAACAAAAAACATCTTGTAAAATATTACAGTAGATCCAGGCAATCCCAACACACATTGCAAGCAAAATACGAAGGATTAATCCCAAGCCTTCAGAGAAGATATTCTCAAACTGATTCTGATTATATCCGTAACGAAATTGAACAATACATGGTAGAGCAAAGCTGTCCCGAGTGTGAAGGCAAGAGGCTTAACAAAATCGCACTCAGTGTGACATTAGCAGGATTTAATATTCATGAGGTGACCTCCTTGCCTCTCAAGAACTTGATAATTTGGTTAGATGAACTTGAGTCGGGCAACAATCAAAAAGACAAACTTTCAGAACAGGAGCAAACTATCGCTAGGCAATTACTAAAAGAAATCAAAACTCGTGTAAATTTTTTAAATTCAGTTGGGCTAAACTACCTTACACTAAATCGCAGTGCTAGAACTTTATCCGGAGGAGAATCTCAAAGAATACGACTAGCATCGCAGATTGGAACTGGACTGAGTGGGGTTTTGTACGTCCTTGATGAACCTTCAATAGGACTTCACCAAAGGGATAACGACAGATTAATTAACACACTTTTTGAATTAAAAAAACTCGGTAATACAATAATAATAGTTGAACACGATGAAGATACTATGCTTGCTTCTGATTATATTGTTGATCTTGGTCCAGGAGCTGGCGAACATGGTGGAAAAGTTGTATTTGCTGGAACACCAAAGGAAATCCTTGAAGACCAGAACTCAATAACAGGAAACTACCTTTCTCACAAACTGAATATAGAAAAAAAGGACATTCTCAAAAGAGCACAAAAATTAATAACTGAGCAGGGAAGTTCTTATAAAAAAATAAACAACACTGATAAACAGATTACTTTAACTGGAGCCGTTCATAACAATTTAAAAAACATAAATTACACTCTTCCGCTTGGAAAGTTCGTAGCAGTAACAGGTGTTTCAGGTAGTGGGAAGTCTTCTCTTATCAACGAAACGCTAGTCAAAGCGATCAGGAAAGAATTATATAACTCAAAAGAGATTCCAGGAAAACATAGTGGACTAACTGGAGTAGAACATATCGACAAAATAATTGATATTGACCAATCCCCAATCGGAAGGACTCCACGATCTAATCCAGCGACATACACTGGAGTATTTACACAAATTCGAGAAATATTTTCGAAAACAAAAGAAGCGAAAGTTAGAGGCTATTCTCCAGGAAGATTTAGTTTTAATGTCCGTGGAGGGAGATGTGAAGCCTGCAAAGGGGACGGTGTTATCAGGATTGAAATGCAATTTTTGCCAGATGTTTATGTTGAGTGTGAACAGTGCCACGGTAAAAGATACAACAGGGAGACTTTGCAAATTGACTATAAAGGAAAAAACATTGCGGATGTTCTAGATATGAGTGTGGAAGAGGCGCTCGAGTTTTTTGAAAAAATCCCTTCGATCAGAAATAAACTTGCTACTTTACAAAAAGTCGGACTGGATTATATCCGTCTTGGACAAAGTGCAACAACACTCTCTGGAGGAGAAGCACAACGTATAAAACTCGCTAGCGAGCTCAGTAAAAGAAGTACTGGAAAAACACTCTACATTCTTGACGAACCAACCACAGGACTACATTTCGAAGACTTGAAAACACGTCTGATCGTATTACATTCTTTAGTTCTTCGTGGAAACAGTGTCTTAGTTGTGGAGCATAACCTAGATTTAATAAAAACTGCTGACTGGATTTCAGATCTTGGACCAGAAGGTGGAGATGAGGGCGGAGAAATGATTATTGAAGGTTCACCTGAAGATGTAGCAAATCACGAAAAAAGCTATACTGGAATGTGGCTTAAGAAGATGATAAATTCAAAATAACTTTTGCTGTTACAGACTGTTAATGTAATTTCTCAGATCTTCAAACATCTCTTTGTCTCTAGAGGCGATAAGTAAATTTGCTTTTAGCCATCCCTCCACAAAGCCACTGTCGATAAATTCTCCTTGTGTTGCATATGCTACAACTGGGTTATTCTGTGCAAATGCTGTTACTGTATCTGTTATAAAAAGTTCATTGTGTTCCAAGTTCAATTGTTGATTTTCCAGTACTTCAAAAATCTCAGATGTGAAAATATATTTACTAATGTTTGAAAGGTTGGAAGGCGCAGTTCCAGGTTCCGGCTTTTCAACAATATCTATCAGGTATTCGTAGTCTGCATCTTTTCTAACTCTAGCAATTCCATATTTATGCAGAAGTTCGTCTGGACGTGGGACAAATGTTGCTAGTGCTTTAGCTTTAGAAATTTCGAAATGTTTTATCATTTTCTCTGCTTCAGACGAATCATCTCTATTATAGATAAAATCATCACCCATAAACATCAGAAATGCTTCTTCGTCATAGACATGTTCTTTTACAAGTTTCAATGGGGTGGCTGTTCCATAAGGATCTGAAGGTCTTTGTATTACAAAGGTATATTTAGCCTTAGTATGAAGTTTTTCAAGCTCAGGATATTTGTCTAATTTATTCATTCTCTCAAGATAAGCCTTTATTTCTTGAGATTCACTATAAAAATGTCGTATTTGAGTATCTGTTTCTTTTACCACAAAAATAATTTCTTCAATTCCTGCTTTTAAACAATCTTCTACAACATAATCCACAAGTGGTCTGTTTAAAATTGATATCATCTCTTTTTGGATTGTTTTTGTGACAGGAAAGAATCTTGTTCCGTAACCTGCTGCTGTAATTACTGCTTTTCGTATTTTCATGGTTTTAAGCTAATGTTGAATTTTGGTTAAGTGTACCTGAGAAATTATTTTCTCGGATTTCTAATTCAGTTTTAGACTTTACGAATTTATTTGGTGGGATATAACCATACACATCTGCTCCAGCAGAAACAAATGTGTTTTTCCCAACTACTGTTCCAGGAGCTGTAATAACAGATCCACCGAGACGTGATCCCTCTCCCAAAATAGCACCTAGTTTATCTAATCCAGTATCAACTTTACCTTCTTCAAAACTCCATGGGATCTCACCTTGGTCAAATCTTCTATTTCCAGTTTCTGCATGTCCTCCTACCCGAGCTTTTGGACCAAGAATTGAATCCCCGATAAAAGCGTGGTTAGAAATTTTTGATCCATCCATCATAAGTGAATTTTTAATGCCTGCAGTATAACCGACTACACAGTTATTTCCGATAACGCTTCCCGGGCGAATATGTGCATGTGAGCCAATCTCGACATTATCTCCAATAAAAACTGGCCCTTCGATCACAACATACGCCCCAATTGAAATATTGTTGCCAATGTGCACTAATCCTTTGATTATTCCGTTCTCGATTGATTCAACTGGATCTTGGATATTTTCTTCTAGTAAATTTTTAAGGTCTCGAGTTATTAAATACCAGTCTTCTTTATCAAAATAACTTTTCAAAAAATCGACTGTTATTATTTCTTCGAATAAATCCTGCCACATAAATTTTAGACTAAAAAATTTCTAGAGATATCAACAAGTTCATTTCCTGCTTGTTCGAGCTTCTCTTCGTCAACGGCTTCAACCATTATTCTAAGTAGGTTTTCAGTCCCGGAATAACGTGCATAAACCCTCCCTTCACCGTTGAAAGCTTCTTGCCATTTTGTAATTGCTTCTTGGAACTGTGGTAATTCATCTAAAGGTGTCTTTTTGTTCACTTCTACATTAAATACTTTTTGAGGATATTTTTCGAAAGTATATGCTAGTTCTGAAAGAGTTGTTTTTTCTTCTTTTAATGCACGCATGACAAGTAGAGCAGCAAGTGCACCATCACCGACTTCGGTGTAATCAGTGAAGATAAAATGGCCAGTCTGTTCTCCACCAAAGTTTAAGCCTAGCTCTTTGCATTTCGCTGAAACAGCTCGGTCTCCGTTTACTACTTTTTCTACAGATATCCCTGATTTTTCGAGTTCTTTTACGAGAGCTTGGTTGCTGTACTCAGTGATCACAATGGTGTCTTTTGCTAAAGATCCATGCTTTTTAAGATTCTTTGCCATCAAAGCCATGATGTAATCACCATCAATAATGTTTCCTTTTTCGTCAACCATTATCACACGGTCTCCGTCGCCATCTAGAGCGACGCCTAAATCAGCTTTTTCTTCTAAAACAATCCTCC
>CAZZFI010000019.1:5266-10793 GCA_964653475.1 uncultured Candidatus Saccharibacteria bacterium
TTTTCTGGATATAATGCTCCACAGTCCTTGTTGATATTATATCCATTGGGGTCTATTGCGATTTCGATCACTTCTGCTCCAAGTTCTTTAAAAACTGTTGGTGCTATTTTGTAAGTAGCGCCGTTTGCACAATCTACAACAATTTTAAATCCTTTTAGAGAAACGTTGCCTGCAATAGATTTTATTATCTCGATATATCTTCCTGAGACGTCTTCTATTCTTTTTGCACGACCGATCTCTTCTGAACCATTAAACTCAAAATTGAAAAATATCTCTTCAACATCCAGTTCTTCTTCGTCTGTGAATTTCCTTCCGTCATTGTGAAAAACTTTAATTCCGTTATCATAGTATGGGTTGTGAGAAGCTGTGATCATAACCCCCATATCAAGCGCAAAACTTTTCACAAGATGAGAAACTCCAGGAGTGGGAACTGGTCCTACTGTCATAACATCGACCCCTCGGCTCAAAAATCCTGAAGTCAAAGTTTGCTCAATCATATAGCCTGATCTACGTGTATCTTTTCCGATAATCACTTTATACGGTCTATTCGGATTCGGTTCTACTTCTTTTTTGAGGTATTCTGCAAGGGATTTGCCTATTTTAAGAACTGTCTCGGTGTCGAGAGGGGAGTAATTTGCTTTTCCTCGAATTCCGTCAGTTTCTCTAAAGATCTTCTTGGTTCTCTCCATGATATTTATACTTAAAAAACACCTCCCGAAAATTATAGAAGGTAATTAAATAATTAACAAATATTGAACTCACACCTCATCATCTGCATATAGAAAACAAGGGTTCGAATCTAACATCTATTAGACGAAAGATTATTTTACTGTCACACTTTTCGCTAGATTTCTTGGTTTATCTGGATCATTTCCAAGCTCTAAAGCCATATAGTACGACAAAAGCTGAAATGGTACCACATTTGTTAGCGAATCAACACCATCTGTTTCGATGGTCGGCAAGAACTCGTCAAAAAGCTCATTTTCATTTTGACCCACACCAATAACCATCGCTCCTCTTGCTTTCACTTCAGCTGTTGCTGCAAGCATATTTTCGTGATCATCATCGTTTGAAGCGATCACAAAAACAGGAGTTCCTTTTTCAATAAGAGCAATTACTCCATGCTTCAGTTCCCCAGCTGCAAAACCTTCAAAATGTTTGTATGTTATTTCTTTAACCTTTAATGCTGATTCAAGTGCTATATAGAAGTTTTGACCCCGTCCGAGAACAAAAAAATGTTCTTTGGTTTTTAAAGTTTTTGCTAGTTTTCTTACTTTAGAAAAATTCTCTTCAGTAAAATAACCTCCAAGCTTTTCAGCAGTTTTATGAATTTTTGCTTTGTATTCGTCATGCTTGTTTGCGATTGTCGCTGATAACAAAATTCCCCAAGCTTGTTTCGCTGTAAATGCTTTTGTAGAAGCCACACAAATCTCTGGTCCTGATCTGCAGTAATAGGGATACTCTGACATTCTGCTTGTGGTAGACCCAACCATATTAACAAGACTAGCGATTTTAGCCCCGCGTTTTTTTGCAGCTTCGAGTGCTTCGACAGTATCAGCAGTTTCTCCGCTTTGGCTAAATGCAATAAAAACATCTCCTTCTTTTACAGTATTAAGGTAACTTTCAATCTCATAAGCTCTAACATCAATAGCGTTAATACCTGCTAAACTTCTTAAGAAATAAGCAGTCTGACCTGCAGCAAAATACGCTGTTCCAGCACCAACTGTAAAAACAGTATTAGCTTTCTTGATAGCGTTCACAAGAGGAAGTATTTCTTCTTGTGTATAAACAGAGGCTTCTTTTATTGTGTATTTTTGCTCAACAATTTCTTTTAACATAAAGTGGTCAAATCCTTCTTTTGAAATTTCTGTTTGTTTTTCATCAAGCTCTTTTATTATTACTTTGAGTTCATCTCCTGATTTGACATCGAAGAGTCTTAGATTTCCTTCTTTGTATTCGACCATTTCGAAGTCGTTTATGAAAATCGCTTTGTTGGTTTTATTAAGAAACGAGAGTGTGTCTGAAGCAAAAAAATACTCGCCTTCTCCAACACCTAATACCAAAGGGGAACCGTTTCGGACTGCGACAATTCTATCATCAACAGTAGATAAAGCGATGATTGTGTTTCTTCCTTTTAGATCCAGAAAGGCTAATCTTACAGCTTCTTTAAATTTCTTTGTGTGTTTAAGTTTTTCTTCAACTAGACGGACAATAACTTCGGTATCTGTCTGAGACTCAAACTTATATCCTTTTTTTTCTAGTTCTTTTTTTAATTCTTGGTAGTTTTCGACAATTCCGTTTTGTGCCAACACAAAAGATTTGTCAGTAGCATAGTGCGGATGAGCATTTACATTTGTAACTCCACCGTGAGTAGCCCATCTTGTATGACCAACTCCGATATGAGAATTGGGCAAATTGTCCATTTTTTTTAGATCACCAATTGCTCCAACCTTTTTCACAACATCAATATTTTTGTTACCGTTCCCTTTTTCGGTTATCACGGCCACTCCCCACGAATCATAACCTCTGTATTCAAGTCTTTTTAGTCCCTCAACTATAGTACCGCCAGCATTACTTTTACCGACATAGCCAAAAATACCACACATAATAAACGTATATAAAAAATACTAAATATGGGAGAATCTAACTTTTTATCTTTTGTGCCTTGAATCTCTTCAGGGTTTTGAGATTGAAATTGAGGTTGGTTAGCGCAACCTGGCAGTACCCGCTGATATTTTCGATTTCCTGCCTCCTCGTATCCCGTTTTCAAAAAAGAGAACGGAACCATACGCTGTGAATAATTTAAATGATCTGCCTTCTCCCAAGTGGCTCAATTATAACGCAAAACACAAAAAATGGTTACAAGTTATAAAAAATATAGAAAATAAATTAACAAGGGTTTACGAATTAAGTTGCTGATTTCCACCCATGGCCCCAATTTGATTTGCCTAATTTAGCATAAGCTTGTTATAATCATCGGAGTATTATGATAATTAAAAATTCCAATGGCAAATAGAGACGCACTAACGGGAAAAGGCTCCATGTTTGGAGGTCACAGAAAACATAGAAGAGGTTCTTCCGGAGGAGGAGGAGCTTGGGCTTTTCGTGCACAGAGAACTCTTCGCCAGTGGAAACCAAACCTTCGCAAAACTAAACTTGTAGAAGTAGCAACAGGTAAAGTAGAAAATTTAAAAATTTCTATGAAAACCTACAAAAGACTAAGAAAAGGAGACTCTGTCAAAGGATATAAACTAGCTGATTAACCCTCACTAACTTCTCATACGACCCCACGAATTGCTATCATACAAACAATAGATTATTGTCTTTATTTTTTTGTAAACAACAAATACTGCATTAGCGCACCCAAAACCAAGCCACTTTCTATTTCTCCATTTTTAATCATCAGTTCAATTTCTTCTACAGGAATCTTTCGAACTTCACGGATTGCTTCATCTCCAGTTCCCAGTGAACTATTTTCAGTTACAGTTAAATCTGTTGCTAAAAATACGTGATTATAAGTGGACTCAATAGCAGGAGCAAAATAGAATTTTCCTATTTCGACCCAGTTATTAGCTGTTATCCCCATCTCTTCATACACTTCCGCTTTCGCGCGCTCAAGAGGATCTTCACTGCGACCTAATCCTCCAGTAACTAGATTCCAAATCCACTTTTTAAGCGGATAATTATATTCATTGATGAAATATATTCCTTTCTCATCTTCTACAACCACAATAACCCCAGGGATCGCATCCATATACGCATAAATTCCGTGCTTGCCATCCGGGTGAATGATTTTATCTTCGATAATACGAATCCACTTATTTTCGTAGACAGTTTTGCTTGTAACAGTCTTCCAAGGAGAACTTTTCATCGATTACTAGTTTTCTCTAAATATTTTACAATCTGATCCAAGTGCTGATCTACCGAGACATTGTGCCAAACTTTTTCAATTGTACCTTTTTCATCGATAACAAACGTGCTGCGTTTCATTCCCATACTAATCTTCCCAAAAAGCTTTTTCTCGCCCCATGTTCCAAACGCAATAGAAAGTTTTTGGTCGCTATCTGACCATAGTTCAAAATTTAGTTTGTACTTATCTTTAAATTTTAAGTGTGACTCCACGGAATCTGCACTAACCCCTATCACTTTTACGCCCATGTCAGTCAGTACTTTCTGCCCATCACGAAAACTACAGGCTTCTCTGGTACAACCGGGAGTGTCATCCTTAGGGTAAAAATATAGTATGACTCTTTCTCCTAGGGAATCTTGCAAACTGATATCGTGGTTTTGTAAATCCTTTACTTTTATTTCTACTGGAACATTATCTCCTGCTTTTAACATGATGACTTTTATTAATTATTAAATAAGGTGCCAACCAGAAATGCAACTAGAGCAGCAGTTCCTCCGATCAGGATAACTTCTAGAACTGATTTGGTAATATGGCCTCCAAGAACTTTGCCTTTAAGAAGTCCGAGTAAAATAAGCGCAGACATCGTTCCTGCAATCGAGATCATAAAACTGTGTGTTATAGAAAACTCTAACAAGTAGGGCAGAAGTGGAATAAATCCGAAAATAGCGAAAGAAAGAAATGTAGCAAAACCTGTCCAAAACGGGTTCACATTTTCAGGATTTGGTATTTTCAGGTCATTTTGCATCATCCAGTCTAGCCAATAGTCTTTATTTTTCTTGTAGATATCAACAAGCTTTATAGAATCTTGCTTAGAAAACCCACGATCTTCAAGAATTTTTATCGTCTCTTTAATTTCATATTCGCTGTGCTGTTCTAGCTTTTTTTTCTCTTTTTGCTTGGCAATTTTATAGACTTCTTTTTCGGATTTGATCGACAAAAAATTACCAAGTCCCATCGAAAGCGCATCAGCAAACAAGTTCGCCAGACCGAATAGTAAAACTGTAAGAATTGACAATCCAAGAACTGTATCCCCTCCAAGACTCGCTCCATTAAACCCTGCGACCACTGCAAATGTAGTCACAATGCCGTCATTGCCTCCGTAGACAATTTCTCTCAAATACTTCGAAAATACTTTCTTTGTATTATTCATAAATAAGTAATATTAGCTTCTCAACATTTTAGCAATTTTTTCAAGCTCTTCGTCATCAGCTCTTTTTGAACTATGAGAAGAAATAAACCCTGGGTAGGTTTCGTAAAATTCATCTCGCTCTGACTCGATATTTCTCCAGCCGTCAAGAACAGTACCGTGCATCGGATAGAGCTTTGAGTGAATATGATCAACTCCAAACCCCTCAAACACCAGACCAGTACGTCCAACGTCTTCAAATTTTTCGTCTAGAAGCAATGCAACTTTCTGGGTTGCTTTCATTAGAGAGTTCAGTACCTCATCTGAAAGTTCGGCGAAATAGCTGGAATGATGTGCTTTTGGTACAACCAATGAAGTTCCTGGTGTATTTGGGAAAATATTTAGAAATGCTAGATGTCCTTCATCTTCCCAAAATATAAATGACGGGGCTTCTCCTTTAACGATTTTACCGAAAACACAGTAGGGATCAT
>CAZZFI010000020.1:0-10437 GCA_964653475.1 uncultured Candidatus Saccharibacteria bacterium
CTCCGTGATTCGCATCACTTTGTATTCTGATAAATCTACCGTAGTTTCCGAAGAGAAAATTCAAGAAGGTTTTGATTGTTTTGCCGATGTAGTTAAAAAATATACTCGTTTCAATTCTAAAAGCGAATTAGCTAAGCTTAACAACAGTGGAAAACCTCACAAAGTTTCGAAAGAGCTTTTTGAACTTATCGAGTTTATGTTGGAATTGGTGGATTTAACTAAAGGAAGCTACGATCCAACAATCATTGATCTTCTTGAAACATACGGTTATGGAAAAGAAAAAAACTATGAAGTACTTGATGATCCGACACTTTTCGAAAAAATTCAGAAGATTGTAAAAACAAGACCTTATCCTTCCGAAATTAAGTTAAACAAAAGCGATCTCACTGTAACTCTAGCTCCAAGACAACGATTAGATTTGGGAAGTATCGGAAAAGGATATGCAGTAGATCTAGCGTACAACATACTCAAAGATTTCCAGGCATTTATGATCAATGCAGGCGGAGATATCCGAGTAAAAGGTCCAAAGCCGGATGGTACTCCATGGGAGATCGGGTTAAATTATTCTCAACTACCAAATAAGAAACTTCACGTAGAAGACCTACTTGGAACAATTCAACTAAATGAAGGTAGTATATGTGGTTCCGGAGGTTGGGCAAGGAGAGTGAAATTTTTTCATCATTTATTAAATCCCAAAACTGGCACACCGATTAACGAAATAAGCCAAACTTTTGTCGTCGCTCCTACTGCACTAGAAGCTGATCCATGGGCAACTGTACTCTTTACATTAGGAACTCCAGGATTGGATTTACTAGAAAAACGCGGTTATACTGGTTTAGTTTTAGATAAAAATAGTACAATCCATACTACAAAGAATTTCAATCTGGGATAAATCGCCCGCTTTATCTTATTAAATTATATTATGAAAATTGTAATCTTCGCCGGCGGACACGGTACACGTTTTTGGCCACTTAGTAGAAAAAATTCTCCAAAACAATTCGAAAAAATGTTTGATGGAAAATCGACTCTACAACTCATGGTTGATAGAGTAAAAGACACATTTGGAATCGAAAATATCTACATCTCTACCGGAGTTGCTTTCAAAGATGTTATCAAAGAACAATTACCTGATGTTCTTCCGGAAAACATTATCTACGAGCCTGCTAGACGAGATCTTGCAGCAGCGGTAGGTCTGAGTTTTCTCACACTACAAAGCCACGGTATCACAGAACCGGTCACTATTCTTTGGTCGGATCATCTAATTGAGAATACAGAAATGTTTGTCAAAGCTTTGAAAGTTGGAGAAAAACTTATAACTGAAAATCCAAATAGGTTTGTTTTTAATGGAGAAATACCAAGATTTGCGAATAATAATTTAGGCTGGATCAGTATGGGGGAAGTCATAGAAAACAAAGAAGGTTTTGATTTGCACAGTTTTAAAGGCTGGGTTTACAAGCCAGATGTTGAACTTTGTAATAAGCTTTTCGAATCCAAAACCGCCGTATGGAATACAGGTTACTTCGTGACATCTGTCGATTTTGTAACTGAACTGTATAAAGAACACATGCCAGAAATGTATTCTCAGTTGAAAGAAGCAAATAACAGTCCGCAAAAGCTCGAAAAAATTTATCCCAATCTAGAAGCAATCTCTTTTGATGATGCGATCGTCAAGAAATCTCGTCCTGATCAAGGGGTAGTTCTAACTTTTGATATCGGTTGGAGCGACCCTGGAAGACTTTACTCGCTAAAAGAAGCGCTGACTAAAAACCCTACCGATAATCACCTACACGGAAATGTAGTAGCAGAAGACATAACCGACAGTTTAGTTTATAATCAAGATCCCGATAAAATTGTAGCGGCAATCGGGCTCGACGGTTTTGTTGTTGTGAACACTAAAGACGCTGTATTAGTATGCCACAAGGACAATATCCGCGAGATAACAGGTTTACTGAAAAAATTAGAAGCAGAGGGATTTTCAAAATACTTGTAATTAAATCTTTCTCTGTCGTTAGATACTAGTTTTTAATAACATCTATTGGCACAAAAAGCAATCCGGGAATATTTCGGAAAAAATTTACTTTACACATACTTAAAAGACTTTGCACAATCGGGTGAGCTATTGGGGAAAAAGTATTCTGGAGTACGATTAACAACAGAAGACATGAAAAAACAAATTACCTTACCTGATTTCCCTGAAGGATTTGTAGCAAAGCCTGACGAGCTTTTTGGAAAAAGAGGAAAAAATAACTTAGTATTTGTTGGAAAAACTAAAGAAGAAACTCTCGAATGGATTCACTCAAAAGCAGGAAAGACCACAACAATAATACAAAATGGGAAACAGATAACTGGGGCACTCAACAACTTTTTGGTTGAACCATACATAGAGCACGAACAAGAATTTTACATTGCAATCAAAACCTCTAGATATTCAGACATAATCTATTTTTCTTCAAATGGGGGAGTGGACGTTGAAGAAAATTGGGACAAAGTTACAGAGATTAAAATTCCATTTAAATTAGAAAATCAACCTGTTACTTCTCTCCTACTTTCGAAACTCGAAAGAGTTATTGTTAATCAAGAATTCCGAAAGCAGATCACCGAATTTATTTCCGCACTTTATCAAACTTTTAAACTTCTGAATTTTACCTATCTTGAAGTAAATCCTTTTGTCATCAAAGACAGTAAAATTTATTTACTTGATTTGGTTGCAAGACTTGATGATACAGCTTGGTATCAGAACAAAACACTCTGGGAAAAAGCTGGGAATATCGAGTTCCCTGCTTCTTTTGGGAACACTTTTACTCAAGCAGAGAAAAATGTTGCTAAGATGGATGCGAAATCTGGTGCTTCATTAAAATATAAGCTTCTTAACCATGATGGCTCAATCTGGCTTCTGACTTCTGGAGGGGGAGGAAGTGTTATCTTTGCAGACACGGTTGGTGACTTAGGATTTCATAATGAAATCGCTAACTACTGTGATTATAGTGGCAATCCGAACACAGACGAAACAAGAGAGTTTTGCGAAAACTTATTCTCTGATATGCTTTCAGGTACTTCAAAAAACAAAATTCTTATAATTGCAGGAGGAATAGCTAATTTCACAGATGTTGCTAAAACATTTTCGGGAGTTGGGCAAGCAATCGAAAAATTTGCTCAAGAATTCAGAAAACAAAATATTAAAATTTATGTTCGCAGAGGAGGACCGAATTACAAAAAAGGCTTGGAATTTATGAAATCGCTAGGGCAGAAGTTTGATATCCAAACTGATGTATATGGTCCAGAAATGTATATGACAGAAGTTGTTAAATTAGCATTAAAATCAAAATCATGAGACCACTTTTCAGAAAAGATACAAAAGTAATCTTTTATAATGAACATCCGGTGCCAATACAAGGAATGCTTGATTATGACTGGATGTGTGGAAAACAAAAACACTGTATCTCGGCAATCGTTAATCCAAAACGATCAGGATTTCATAAATGCTTTTTTGGTTCAGAAGAGATCACTATTCCTGTATTCAAAACTATTGAGCAAGCCGTGGCTTTCGACCCCCAAGCAGACATTTTGATAAATTTCGCTTCAACAAGAAGTAGCTACCAGAGCAGTTACGATGCATTAAACACAGATACAATCCGAACATTAGTACTTGTTGCGGAAGGAATGCCAGAAAATCAAACCCGAGAACTTATACGAATCGCAAAAGAAAATAATAAGTGGATAATAGGTCCAGCAACAGTTGGAGCAATCAAAGTCGGAGTTATAAGAGTCGGTTACAGTGGAGGAAGCACTGAGAATTTACTCGAAGGTAGGCTTTATCAACCAGGAAGCGTAGGTGTAGTGACAGTTTCAGGGGGAATGTCAAACGAGATATATAACATTGTAAGCCAAAACTCTGATGGCCTAAACGAAGGCGTTGCGATTGGAGGAGATTCGTTTCCTGGTTCTACGCTTCTTGAAAATACATTGAGACTTCAATCTGATCCTAACATCAAAATGTTAGTTGTACTGGGAGAAATCGGTGGTGTAGATGAATACGAAATTGCTAAAAATATAAAATCGGCAAAGATTACCAAACCAGTCGTTGCTTGGGTTTCAGGAACGGTAGCAACACTTTTCTCGGGTGAAGTACAATTCGGACATGCCGGTGCAAGATCAGGTAGTAAAGCCGAATCAGCACAAGAAAAAAACAAGGCTCTAAGAGAAGCTGGAGCATTTGTTCCAGATTCTTTTAATGATCTCGGGAAGTTGATTAACAAAGTATTTACTGAGAAAGTAAAAACTTCTCCAGATTATATAGAACCACAAAAAGTAGAACCTCTTGTTCCCCCACAAGACTTTGTGACAGCATTAAACGAGAAAAATGTTCGACGCAGTACTTCAATAATTTCGACAATCAGTGATGACAGGGGAGAAGAACTCACCTACAACAAAAAACCTATTTCTGATTATGTCGAGAAACCTTTGGGTGCTACAATAAACGCACTCTGGTTTCAAGGTCGATTATCTAAGACTTCAGAAGAATTTCTCGAACTATGTCTAAAACTCTCAGCAGATCATGGACCTGCGGTTGCTACGGCACATAACGCAATTGTTGCAGCTAGGGCTGGAAAAGATATCGTATCCTCTTTGATCTCGGGGCTCTCGACAATAGGAGAGAGGCATGGAGGTGCCATCAACGAGGCTTCAAAATGGCAATTTTATGGTGTATCAAAAGAAATCTCCGCACATGAACTTGTAGAATTACACAAACAGCAAGGCCAGCTCATTATGGGAATAGGGCATAGGATAAAATCTGCCAACAACCCCGACGAAAGAGTAAACCTTCTAAAACAATTTGCAAAAAAGAACCTGAAAAAAACAAGCTATCTAGACTATGCTCTCGAAGTAGAGGTGGAGACTTTGAAGAAAAAGAATTCTTTAATTTTAAATGTCGATGGCGCAATTGGTGCAGTTTTTCTCGATCTACTAAAGAAAGATAAATTCTCAGATCAGGAAATTCGAGATCTTATCGAGATCGAGATTTTTAATGCAATTTTTGTCCTCGGAAGAACCATTGGAATTATCGGGCATATTCTAGATCAAAAAAGGCTTAAAGAACCTCTTTATCGACATCCTTGGGACGATATTCTTTACCTGTAATACGATTTGCAAGGTAGAGTACTCATTTCCTCAAATCTGGTAATATACTTCTAAACTATCTTTTATAAGTAAATAATCTTGAAAATACTAGTTACAGGAGGAGCAGGGTATATCGGCTCTCACACAGCATACCAGTTACTAAAAGACGGTCACAAAGTTACAATTTTAGACAATATGGAAAAAGGGCATGAATCAGCTCTGGAGATAATAAAAAGTGCGGGGGAGTTCGATCTTTTGAAAACAGATTTGCGCGACTTGGTCGCATTAAGAGGGGCTTTAAAAGGAAAATCTTATGATGCCGTAATCCACTTTGCAGCATACCTGGAGGTAGGGCTTTCTGTGAAGCAGCCTGCTATATTTTTCGAAAACAACGTTGTTGGAAGCCAAAATCTCTTCCAGGTACTTCTAGAAAACGGAATTAACAACGTTATTTTTTCTTCAAGCGCGGCTGTATATGGGACGCAGACATCGGACTCGATGATTTCAGAGGACTCTCCAAAATCCCCCGATAGCCCATACGGAGAGACCAAACTATTAACCGAGAGGATACTTGAGACCTACTGTAAGTATACCGACATGAACGCAATAGCTTTGCGATACTTCAATCCTGCAGGAGCGGGATTTGGACTCGGGGAAAGACACTTGCCAGAAACACACGTAATTCCTAGAGTACTGCGCGCTTTTATTGACCAAAGTTTCAAATTCGGAGTATTTGGAAATGATTACCAAACTCCTGATGGGAGCTGTATCAGAGACTTTATCCACGTCGAAGATCTTGTGGGCGCGCATATATCAGCATTAAACCATGTAAAAGACGGTTTCAAAGCTTATAATGTCGGAACTGGGCAAGGGACTAGCGTTTTCGAAGTCATAAAGACGGCCGAAGAGGTAATCGGAAGAAAATTAGAATACGAAATTAGTCCACGCCGTGAAGGAGACCCTGCTATGTTAGTTGCAGATCCGAAACGATTTACAAACAAAACTGGATGGAAAGCAACAAAAAATATAAAAGATATTGTAGAGTCTGCATGGGAGTATGAGCAGAAGCGACCCGAATCTGACTACTCATAAAAATTATCTCTAAACCAAAACCTCTAAACCTAATCTCTACAATAGATAGACCTGAAACTAACCCATAGTTATCCACAAAAAACCAGAAGTTTTGTACCCACACTTATCCACACCCACACAAGGCAATCGTAACATGTTTGTATCATACGGTTTGGTAATAATGTGTGAAACATTTGTTTTGTATGGTTCACACTTACACACCCCCCTACTTCATTTTTCTTCTAATTAATTGGCATAAACTTTCAAAACTATGTTTTAATACATTGTTAACCTCAAATAAATGAAAATCGGTATAGACCTTTCACCAGCAGAAAATGATCCGGCAGGAATCGGACAGTATTCTGCGAGTTTATTTAGCGAATTATGCCAACTTGACAAGAAAAATCAGTATTTCTCCTATACCTCTGCCCCATTGCTGTTTGCAAACACACAAAACAAAGTAATCAAAGTAAACAAGAGCTTACCTGCAAGTGGTCTACGATGGATGAGAGCAGTAGCCCATGATGCAAAAAAAGAAAAACTAGATTTACTGATATCTCCATCAAACCACATGCTTAGCAAGTTTTTCCCAAGAACCATCCAGTTCGTACACGACCTTGCACCATTGCATTATCCAGAATTTTTCGGGAAGAAAGCTTCTATCAAATATGGACAAACACTAAAAATTTCCGCAAATAATGCGTTAAAAACAATTACCATATCTAAAACTATCCAAAATGAGTTGATAGAAAAATTCCCGAAGCTGAAAGGTAATATAGATTACATTTACCCGGGGCTTAATAAATGGGTAGAGCTTAACAATAAAAACGAAGCGGAGGTTTTAGAGAAATACAACATAGACTATGATTACATGCTTACGCTAGGAACTTTAGAGCCCAGGAAAAACCACATAAATACGATCAAAGCATTTTCGATTTTCAAAAGAAAGACACTCTCCCCTCTTAAATTGGTAATCATCGGGAAAAAGGGATGGTATTTTGAGGATATTTTTAAGACGGTTGATGAATTAGGACTTGGAAACGAAGTAATATTCACAGGATACATCCCAAATCAAGATTTGAGTAGCATGCTAAATAATGCAAAAGTATTCATGTTTATGAGTTTCTATGAAGGTTTTGGAATACCACCTTTAGAGGCACTCAGCTTGAATGTCAAAACGCTCGTATCTGATATTCCAATATTCCGAGAAGCATACCAAGATAAAGCGGTATATACAGATCCCCATTCTCCTGATAAAATTGCAGACTCTATAGCAAGTTTACTTGAGACCAAACCCAAGAAAACCGCCGAGTTTGTGAAGAAAAATTATTCGTGGGAAAAGTCTGCAAAAAAATTATTATCAATTATCGATGACCTTAGATAAAAAAATACTAAAAAATTTTGCAAGAGACGCATTACACAATCCATTTTCTGTATTCAAATATAGTTTTTTTCGCTACCTGCTGATTGGAACATCGACATTCGTCATAGATTTCGGACTGTTTAACCTCCTAAGCTTGTGGGTCGGAACAAGAGCCATCGTTGCAAACCTCATTTCTACATTTATTTCGTTGTTTTTCAACTTCAGTATGTCTAACTTTTGGACATTCAAACTTGGAGGAGGACAGAAATTACAGAAACTCAGTAGATATGCGGTGTTAGCTATATTCAACTATATCTTCGGAAATATCGCCATGTATTTCTTTATTGAATACACTAACCTTAACCATAACATAGCAAAAGCCCTGATCACGCTCACCGTGGTCGCGTGGAATTTCCTGCTTTATAAGAAGTGGGTGTTTAGGGATGTAGATCCGAAAGGCTAAAAAATTGGCTAACGCCACTGGCAAAAATTAAACTACTTCCAAAGGGGTTTATATACTTTCTCAAGAATCCCTGGCAATAGCCCTCTGATTTTAAATAGTCCTAGTAGAACCCACGCGAGATCCGCGCTATCTCCTAGTCTCCGCAATAGAACTTCCTGTTCTTCAGTAGAAGAGCCAACGATGACATTTACGAAAGCTCTGTCAGCTTCTTGTGTCGCAGGATCAAAACCCAACTTGTCTGCAACTTCTCCTACTTTAGAACTAATTGGGAGATTGGATCTAGCAATATCAGCAGAGTTGTTCATTATCAGAGCCGTAGCAGTTCGCGCATCAAATCGTTGGGTAGTCATAAAATCTCATTGAATATGAGCGCAATTATACTACATATTAGCTACGAACGAAGAATCGATAAATATTTCCGACTCTGATTTTCCCAAGAGTTTTCTTTTACAAACTTTTTGGCGAGGACGAGCTGTTTTTGATACAAATTTTCATCCTCTAACAGTATTTTGACAGCCTTCGCAATTGTTTCGGGGGCGTTGTCGCCAATCTGGTAGATAGCCTCTCCCAGATCATCAAAAATCGCTGAGTTCGTTGTAATTACAGGTCGATTAGATGCCAGAGAGTATCGTACCGCCCCACTCGCACCTTCCTGAAGCTCATCGTAAGGCAGAACTATCAAATCCGCCAGGTGCAGTAGCTTTATTATCTCTTCTTTTGCCAAAAATTCAGACACGAAATAGACATTATCTTCCAAACCATATTCTTCTACCCGCTTTTTCATCTGCCTAAACACTGAAGTAGAAGTGCTATTATCGGTGTTTACTGCATTTATACTCAAAAATAAGATGTCGGAATGTTTTTCACGTAGGAGTTTAAGTGCCTCGATAATTTCTAACAAACCCTTTTTCTCGTGAACAAGTCCATGTGAGGCTAATATTGGCTTATTTCGAACACTTAATTTATTTCTCAACTTTGCCTTGTTCTCGTCGTGGAAGCTTTTTATTCCGTGTGTATACTTCTCTACATTTTGGTACCCTCCTCGTTTTAATTCGTCGAGGTTTGATTCGGAATGAACAAATATCTTATCAGCTTTATCCAATCTTTCTCTAAATTCGCCTAAGTCGACATCAGGAAGAGAGTGTAAAGTTACTAGAACTTTTTTCCCAAGATTTTTCATCTCTTCCACAAGAATAGAGAGAGACTGTATTGAATAAAATGGTGCATTATACTGAATATGAACCACATCAGGTTTGTATTCATCTAAAGCCTTGAGCGTTGTACTAAAATCTCGCTCAGAATATTCCCAAGTTCGAGTAATTGATTCTGAGTCTTTGAAAACTACTTCAGCATCAGAATTAGCAAAATATCTAGTCTCTTCAAAAGAAGATTCAATAAGCGGATACAAGTCTTTTGAATACTCCGCAATCCCGCATACAGAATTGTAAGTTGTAACAACAGCAAGTTTTTGGTTTTTGAGCGAAGCTATTTTTTTACAAAATTCTACAAACTCTAAGACTGATTTCGCAGTTTTTTCCCAGGTTAAAGTTTTCGCGGTTTTATATGCGTTTTCGACTTTTCGCTCAATTTCCTTGTTGCCACTCTTTTCATAAAGATATCTCATCTCTTTTTGCAATTGCCTTTGATCAGGTTCTGCCCAGTATGAATTCACCAAACCGAGTTGAGAGTTAGCACGGACAATTTCATATTCCAGCAACCACGAATTTTCCTCATCTACAAAATCCATCTGACCGCTATAACTAGTTGTGAGGACTGGAACTTTTTTTAGCATTGCCTCTGCGATAGGGAGTCCGAAACCTTCTGCTCTACTTGGGATCACAACACAATCCGCTTGTTCATATAGATAAGCAATCTGTCCTTCGGTTAGCCCTAAATCATAAATCACTTCAATTTCAGGGCTGTCTGGCTTTTTGAGAGTCTGAAGTAAAGCAGGAATTACATTTTCGTCGTTATAAAATGTTTTTATTACTAGCGATACATCATCATCTTTCTTGAACTCCTCGAAATACGCTTTTATCAACACATCTACTCCTTTTCTAGGCACACCAGAACTAATATGCAAAAATTTGAACTGCTTTTTCGTTTTTAATGGGTATTTCTCTGATCTCAGTAAGCTTTGATTTATCCCTTCACTGACATTCACAATAGGAATTTTTACCCCAGCTTTTCGGAAAACGTCCCTAACATGATCGCTTGTCACCATGAGACCGTGAAGATGGCGATTAAATTCTTTAACAATTTTTTTGGGAAAACCCGATTCTTCCCACGCGAGGTAAGCGATTTTTATATCGGCATCTATCTTTTCTAGTCCAAAACTGTGCGGAAAACTTTTGGGAAAAGTGTTAACTATTGCTATTTCTGGTTTTGATTTTTTTTCGAGAAACAACTCTCGAAGCTGAGG
>CAZZFI010000021.1:0-10281 GCA_964653475.1 uncultured Candidatus Saccharibacteria bacterium
GTTTCTGTCGTTGTGATAGCGTCAATTCGTCCCCTCTGAAACTATTGATAGATAATATGGGACCGTCCGCTCTTTCAGCGTATGCAGGCATTCCACTTTGACTTTCAGTCTCTGGGTTCACAATGATTATATAACTATTGTGATTATATCACGAAAACCTGAAAAAATGTACAATCTACCCTTGCGTTAGGTTAAGCCAGAAGTTTTGTTTCTTAAATTGATTGTACATAGGAGAATCTTCAATTGGGATAAACCTATATTTTCTAAACACGCTCTCCTGAAATTTCTTTCAACATCGTGTATTATGGTAGGTAGTTAACTGCAACTGCTCAAATGTCCCTAAAAATTCTTCACACTTCAGATTTGCATCTAGAAGCAAAATTAGATTTTTTAGGTGAGAAATCTGAAGAACATCGAAAACAATTACTAAATACTTTTGAAAATCTTATCTCAAAAGCAATAGAAGACAAGTACGACTTGGTCTTAATTGCAGGGGATCTTTTTGACACGCCCTTCCCAAGTGAAAGAGTG
Source organism: uncultured Candidatus Saccharibacteria bacterium (assembly GCA_964653475.1). Taxonomy (GTDB): domain Bacteria; phylum Patescibacteriota; class Dojkabacteria; order B142; family OLB20; genus JAJTYI01. Next base: position 532 of record CAZZFI010000021.1, read on the forward strand.
AAATCTGTAGTCCTAGAAAATTTCAGGAAACTCTCGGATAACAAGATCTATCTTGCTGTCATCGCAGGTAACCATGATCGACTTGAGCAAGGTTCTGTTTATATGGATAGCCGTTTTCTGGATTTTAATTCAGAATATATACATATTTTCGATAACCCAGAAGTAACAGAGTGGGTGATAGCTCCTTTTGACTTAACCATACACGGAGTGTCTCTGTCTAAACAGAAAGAAATTGCTTCTCCGCTTTCGAAAATTAAAACTAAGGCAACTACTCGTTTTTCTCTAGGTTTACTTCATGGATCTGTAGATTTAATTTCACAGAGTGCTAATAATCCCATAAAAAAAGAAGCGTTAGCGAAGTTGAATTTCAATTATACCGCGCTTGGTGATTGGCATAGCAGTTTGCAAATTTCCGATAAACCTAGTATTTGGTATTGTGGCTCTCCCGAACTTATACATGTAGACCAAACCGGAGCAGGTAGCTTTTTATCGGTAAGTCTTGGAGAAGAAACGAAAGTAGTTCCTATAAAAATTGGGAAAATGGATTCGGTTAAAATAGAGCTTGATATTAGTGGAGCCAAAACAATCACAGACTTAGACATAAAATGGAGGCAGTTAGGACTTCAAAATCCTGGAGAGAAGTTTATCCAACTTAATCTCACAGGCACAAAAACCCTAACGGCCAAATTTGACGAAAATGATTTAAAAGAATATTTCACAAGAAAAGCTTATTACCTGAAATTAAAAGATCTAAGCAAACTTGAGCTTACTGAAGATGAACTGGAAAACTTCCCAGAAGAATTTTTGATCGGAAAGTATATTCGTCTTTTGGAAAAGAAAAAAGGAGAAGACTATTCTCAAAACAAAATAATCGACGAAGCAATACAGCTTGGAGTTCGACATCTACAAGAGAAAACATGAAAATTGAGTCATTCAAAATACAAAACTACAAAAAAATCCAAAATCTGGATATGAAGTTAGATCCGGGAATAAATGTTATCGTCGGAAATAACGAAGCTGGAAAATCTACGATCTCTCAAGCGTTTTTAGATATATTGTTTGTCGATCCATCAACCAAAGCGCAAACTTTTGTAAATAGGGTAAAACCCTGGGGAAGTAGTACTTTACCGAAACTAGAAATGGTATTTAATGCTCTTGGATCTAAATATCTTTTTTCAAAAGATTTCGCAAAAAAAACAGTTATATTTGAGAATCTTGATACCAAACGGAAGGTAGAAAATTTCAAAGACAGTTTGGTAAATATCAAGAAAATGACTGGAATTTCGAGTGAGCAGATATTTCGCAAAACTGCTTTTATTAGCCAGGGAGATGTCGCAATAATTGATTCGAGCGATGACTTACTTCACGAAATCACAAATGAATCAGATAGTTCATCAGCCCAATCTGGAGCGAAAGGAGTAATAAAAAAACTTCAGCTGGAATTAAACCTCCTAAACCGTGGACTTGATAGGCCGACAAATTCTCCAGGTCCCATTAAAGCCCAACAAGACAGGATCGCTAATCTGACAAAATTTTTAGAAGATAGAAAAAAGCTCTGGGAGAAAAAACAGACTGCTTCAGAAGTGCAAAGTTCATCAGGAAGTGAATTAGAACAACTTAAAGCCGAAATCGAGGGAATACAAGAATTACTAAGAAATCACAAAGTAGCTAAACAGGGGAAATCTGATCTGATTGAAGTAGAGAAGCAATTAGAATCGCTAGAAGAAAAACTTATAGAAGTCGACAACCTGCAAAAAAATATAGACGAGCTAGAAGGGAATATAAAAAAATATAAAAATCTAGAATCAAAAAATCTCGAAGAAGGTATTAAAAGCATCGCAGGACTTGAACAAACTCTGAAACATCAAGAAGATGAACTCGAAAAGCTTCCTCAAGCAGATCAAATTTCTCCGGAAAAACAAACAAAAGTTATATCCGCCAACAAGAAAATACTAATCTATCCTGCGGTAATGATAGTTTTCATAATTGTATCTGTATGGAATTATTTCTCTACAAGAAGTATTGCCAGTTCTGCGATACTGCTTAGCCTTGGGGTTCTAGTAACTTTGGTACTTGTAGTTTGGGAAAAACTAAACTCGAGAACGAGCTCGAAAGAGCCTGAAGTTGTAGGAAAACAATCATATCAAAAGCTTACTGAAAGCCTTCAACAATCTATCCAAAAAAACAAAGAAGAACTAGCGCAAGTTTTAAACGAATTTTCGGTTTCGTCTGCTTCAGAATTTTATTCGTTGAAGGCGGACTATCTTTCTCTCAGAACTCAACTAGATGACGTGAGATCAAGACAGAAGGTCTTGCTTGAAGGGAAGTCACTAGAAGAACTCAAAAAACATCAAGTAGATTTAATGCTCAAGAAGAAAGAAATCGAAAACACAGTTCTGACCGAAATTGTAAAAAACTCGGAAATGTCACCTGAGAAATATTTGGAAAAAAGTAGAGAGCTAGACAAGGTGGAAATTAAAAAACAAAAACTTGAAGAAGAAGTGATAGTTTCCAGAACTAGAATTAGTGATTCAGATGTTGAATATTCCGAAATTGTTGCACTAGAAGAAGAGCTCCTACTTGCCAAATCAAGATTATCGTCTTTAATAAAAAAACAAAAAGTCCTTTCCCTCGCAATCGAGACGATGAAAGAAGCAGTTTCTGAAGTAGCGAGATCTGCGAACACTCTGCTTGCTGACTCTATAGGTAAACATCTTCCGGTGCTGACAAATAATCATTACTCACAAGTTCGAGTTAATTCTGACTTGTCGATAGAAATTTATGCAAACGAAAAAAATGATTGGGTAGATCCAATTGCAGAGTTATCCCGAGGGACTATTGATCAAATATACTTTTTAGTTAGAGTAGCTTTTCTTAAAGTGATTACCGAAAACAAAACAGTTCCATTGATTTTAGATGATCCGTTCGTAACTGCTGATCCAATAAGACGCGAAAAATTTAGAGAAATCCTCGGAGAAATATCAAAAGAACATCAAGTATTTCTTTTCACAAACGACAATGATTACATGGACTGGGGAAACGTTATTCAACTTCCATAAATACTCAAGCTCTAAAAATCTAGTCTGAAAGTATTTTATTTTTAGGATTTCTTTGTAGCCAACCAAAGCAAGAAAAATTTCAGAAAATAATTTATAATGAATTATGTACGCGATGAAGAGAACTGCTCACAAGACATTAACCCTATTAATATGCTTAATTGCTACAGGTCTTTTTTTTGATCCTGTCGCTGTGTTGGCTAGATCTCCTGTAGAAATCGAAGCAGAAAAATCTGCAAAACAAAAAGAACTCGATGAACTAAATGCTAACTTACAAAAAGCAGAACAAGTTCTCAAAACGAACATCGCCAGAAAATCCTCATCGTTATCTGAAATCGAAAAGATTAAAGCAGAGCTTGCTGAGATAGAGAGTCAACTTGAAGTTAACAAACTAAAAAAAGAACAACTCGAAAAAGAAATTTCTCTGAAATCTCTAGAAAAAGAAGAGCGTGAAAAGTTGCAAAATATTCAGATTGCGAACTCATATATATCTTGGAAAACACAAGACGAATCAACCATAGTATTTGGTGGTAGCGATGTTTTGAAAAGTGCGATTTACTATGACTTTGTTACAGAAACTTCAAAGAACTCGATCCTTGGACTTGTTAGTGAGTTGGATCAATTAAACAAAAGTAATCAGGAACATCAAGAACATATAGAAAAGCTTGCGAAAGATAATGCTGACCTCACTGACAAAAAATCTACACTAGAAAAACAGATTGCTCAGATGAACGCGAACATCGTGTCAGCAAACGCAAGTGTAGGGGCAATTAAACAGAAAATAAGTCTTGTTTCGGCTGAACAACAAGCTCTACAAAATCTCGAAAAACAGGGTATAAAAAATGAGGGTTCGGTCGGAACCTTAGATATCACTAGCGGACAATTTTATTTCGCTGGTCAAGGAAGAGACGCGATGCAAGGTCATGGAGTAGGGATGTCTCAATACGGGGCGAAAGGATATGCGAATGCAGGTTGGAGTGCGGAACAAATTTTAAAACTTTATTATAGTGGTGTTGAAATTGCTGATTATCCTATGAACAGTCACATATGGATAATTTATTGTCCTGCTGGGCCAACAACTATAACACCTCCATGTCCAAATGCTGTAAAAAAGAAAGTAGGATTTGATGACTATTTGGGAGGTCTTGGGGAAATGCCAGAAAGTTGGCCAGTTGAAGCTAGAAAAGCACAGCTGATTGGGGCGAGAACATATGCAATTAATTACACAAATAACGGTAGCGAAGATCGTCCAATCTGTCTCACACAAAGTTGTCAGGTTAATTATTTAAAAGAGGGTGGAAATGATAATGACTTCTTCCATGACGGAGATCTTGACGTAACATTGCAGACTAAAAACAAAGTAATAAAGTACAATGGTAATCTGATAACTGCGGTGTATTCGTCAGATAACAATCAAGGATTCGGTACAGCAAATAACGACACAGTTTGGTCAAATGTTTATGGTGTAGGTACTGTTTACAATTACTTACGTCACGTGAACGACAACCAACATTCTGAGAAAACCGAATGGTCAAATTGGAAGTGGAGAACGAACGGTTATACAATGGAGCAGATAAACGACATGGTCAAACACGCAGCTTCAAACCCTGCTAATACTCACTCAATTCGCACTGTTCAAACAGTTGGAACCATAACTGGTTTAAGTTTTACGAAAGATCCTTCGGGCAGGGTAAAGTTTGTGACCCTGCAAGGGGATAAGGGGAGTATCAACATGGCTGGTTGGTATTTCAAGGCGATCTGGAATATCTGGATTTCTGATAAAAAACCTTCTGGCCAGTATGACTATATTTACAGTTTAACGTGGAGCTTCCAACAACAGTAGTTTCTAGTAGTATAGGCGGTTACTGTGAGTTTTCATTTATGTTAAAATTACCCAATTAATCTAAATTAATGTCTCCAACCATCCCGGACAATCTTTCGAAGATTTTGCCCCGACGAGAAAAAAAACTGTTCGGAATTTTAGATATCTACCCAGAACACGTAAGTTTTAATTCCCAAGATCCGGGAGAAAGTATTTATATACTAATGCGAAGCCATATCGCAGTTAATATTGGTTGGGTTGCTAAATTTATTTTTGGTTTAATTTTCCCCGTGATCTGTTTCATTCTGTATAGGCTGTTTAATATGCTCTTGATAAGCCAAGGGATAAGTACTATCGGGATTATCGAACTCATGCCTTTTTTTAACTGGGTAATGTTGGGACTTTTGTATTATTCGCTAATGTCTTCTTATGCTTTATCGAATTTTTTGGACTGGTATTTCGATGTTTATCTAGTTACAAATCTACGTATTCTTCATGTTGACTTCAAGGTATTCACTGGCAAATCAGTCGCAGAAGCAGCTCTGGCAAATATAGAAGATGTCTCTACAAGTATCGTTGGCTTTCTTCCTTCATTTTTTGACTATGGAGATGTATTAGTCCAGACTGCAGCAGAAAAAACAAAATTCAATCTGAGAACACTTGCTAACCCAAGCTGGTTTAGAGATGTGATCACTGATCTTTCGAATCTTGCGAAGTCTAGAAAAAAACTACCTGGAGAAGGACACGTTTCTGTGGAAACAATATTACCTCATGAAAATTTCGAAGAAGGAGAACCCTAATGGCTGATTCAAATATCAAAGACATAATATTTATAGTAGGAAAGATTGCAGTGATAGTCTTTATGATTATTCACATAATTGCAATCATCATTCTTATTCGTCAAGCAACTCTTGCGAGTAGAGTAGTTGAAACAGGCAGCAACGGACGTGTCTTATTATTTTCGTACTTGCATGCTATACTTTTGATTGTAATATTATTAGTCATTATCTTACTGCCCACGACATGACTGGACCTGTTACTCTAAAATTCCATATCGGCAAAGAAATCCGAAAAGGATATCTTGCCAGTGTATATAATTATCGTCCTCGAAACGAAGAAATTCTCGCTAGAAAGGGAGAGGTGTTTGCAGTGTTAAGATTGAAAACTCATCCTGATTTCGATTTAATGACCGCGGGAGGAATACTCCTAGATTTTTTCCATGAAACATATTTTGAGATGCGCGAATCAAGCACTCTCATGGCTTTGGAGAAAACAGTAATTTCTTCTGGGAAACATCTAGCCAAACTTATCGAGGGAGATAAAAAAGTCGGGGAAACGGGAATAGATGTGGATCTTATTGCAGTAGCGATTGTTGATGATAGAGCTTATTTCGTAAACGCAGGAGAATCTAAATTATTTATCTACCGTGAGGGAGAGACAGTCGATTTAACAAAAGCATTAAAAGATCCTACCGGTGAAGGATTAGTGGAAGTAGCGAGTATGGTTTTAAACGAAAATGACAGACTTTTGATGATGACTGAAGTTGCAGGAAGCCTAATTTCAAATTCTCAGACAGAAAAGATTCTCAAAAGTTTTGATCTTGATGAATTCCCCGAAGAAACTGGAAGTGACCACGAGCATGCTCTTATGTTAATCGGGTACTCAGTCGACGAAAAACACAAGAAAGAAGATGAAAGTATTGCTATTACAGAGGATCTCGAGGCTGAGAGGATGGAGTCTGCAGTAGAAACTGATGAAGATGGAGAGTTAGAAACGAAAAAGGAGGAAGTACAAGAGAGTGACGAAGTTGAGACTGAAAATGAATTTGAAGAAAAGACAGATGAAGACGAAGTTTCTGAAGAAAGATTAGACGAACCTTTTGAAGAAGAGCAAAATAATACTTTCGATGAAGAACATCCGAAAACTCAAAAGACTTATCAGGTTCTGTTGTCGAATGCTAAAAATTATCTGAAGTCACTACCTGCAAAGGTTTCTGACAAGATTGCAGACAAGAGATCTGGTAGAGAAACTTTGGGTGATAGCGCCAGGACTCCTGAACAGGAGACTAAAAAGAAATATCTTATAATTGGTATAGCGGTTGTCCTTTGTGCTGGAACACTTTATCTGGGAGTAAGGCAAGCGATAAAAAGTAATGAACAAAAAATCCAAACAGAAGAAGTGCAAGTTTCGTTAGATACATTAGAAGAAAAAGTAGAACTAATAGAAGAACTCGTTGCAGACATTAAGCTTGCAGATAGTACCGAAAAGAGACAACAAGGATTAGAAGAAGTTGGACTAGCTAAAGAAGAAATCAAAAAAGTAGAGGATTTCGACAGTGTCAAAGATAAAGTAGAAGACTACAGAAAACGTATTGAAACAGCAGAGAATTATTTCAATAGAATTATCTCGGTATCGAAAGATGATGTATTCGTAGATGTCGCAAGCTTCTTCCCGGATTCTAAAGTTAGCGATATAGCTTTTTCTACAGACAAACTTTACCTTGTAGATGAAGGCTTAGGGAAACTTTACTCAGTTGGCTATGATGGTTCGAATATCGAGGAAGTAGTTTCAGATCTTACAAGTCCGACTTCTGTGACGGTAGATAATAACGGAAAAGTGATTTTCCTTGATTCTTCTGAAGAAAACAGAATCGGTATTTACGACCCAGTTGCAAAAACAACAAGACGAATAGTAGGAACATCGGAATCCAGAATCGGAGATGTTGCTGACATTGAATATGCGCAAATTGGCGGTGGAAGAATATATTTGATTGATCGCACTAACACACGAGTTATGTATCTCGAAAAATCTGGCGAAAACTACGGACTGCCAGCCTCACGGTTTACTTTGAGTGAGCTTTCAACCGGCAAAGATATATTTATTATTGATAACAAAATCTATACTCTTGCTGGAATCAAGCAAGGTTTGTATCGGACTTTCAATAACCAGGACGACACTCCTGAATTAATAGGACTACCTGAAGGTCAAGATATGCTTTCTGCTACAGGGTTGTTTATTGACGGAACAAATATTTACTTCAGCGATCCTGTTGAAGGTAGGATTGCAGTCTTTGATAAAGGTATACAGACAGCGAAATTCAAAGGTCAATACAAATCTAAAGACAATAGTATTTTTAGTGGTGTGAAAGATCTTGTAGTTGTAGCATCCCAAGGCAAAATATACACAGTTGATCAGTCTAAGGTCTATTCACTTGATTTGTCTAAGCTAAATGAGTTATAGATACTGGGTAAATGAAGATCTTAGCAAACAACAAAAAAGCACTTTTTAACTATGAGGTGCTAAAAAAATATCAAGCAGGAATTGTTCTCGAAGGGTGGGAAGTAAAATCAATAAAACAAGGTCACGCAAGTTTAAAAGAAAGCTACGTGAAAATTATCGAAGGTGAAGCATACATCGAGGGGATGAATGTCGCTTTTTGGAAAGGAGCAGGAGAATTAAAAGAAGGAATGACAGATAAACCAAGAAAGCTTCTTTTACATCAACAGGAGATCAATCAGTTGACTAACGGAGTAAAAATCAAAGGTCAAACAATTGTGCCGTTGAATATATTTTTGGACAAAAACAGAATAAAACTAGAAATAGCTCTTGCCAGAGGAAAAAAACTTTATGACAAAAGACAAAAATTGAAAGAAAAAGATCAAATTCGTCAGATAGATAGAGATTTAAAACACTTCGGATATAACTAAAATGCAAGATCCGCAAAACCAAAATAATACACCACCTAACACGCCGACCCCAACTCAATGGGATCCAAATACGCCGGCTCAACCGCAAGGAAATACGTACCAAGATCAACCAGCTATTTCTCAACCAGTCACAAATACTCCTCAACAAAATTCAAATTCTCAAACAGAAGAGACACAGCAAAACACAAATGCTCTCCCAACCCGGGATCAAAATACACAAGTAAGCCCTTCCTATAATCAACAACCAACAAGTCCTGCGGATTCATCATATGCACAAAATCCATATGGGGACATGAATACTAATCAACAAAATAACTCAACAACTCCAACTCAAAGTTATACCGAACCTGTTGTTATGCAAAACCCATATCAAACTCGGAATTTACAAACTCCACAGCCGGATATGGGGGATGGTCAATATATGCAAAACCAAACACAAATACAACATGACCAACAACAATCGCCGATATCAGTACATACTGGTTCACCCGAATCTGCACCTACTACACTATCACCAGAAGCGACATCAGAAGACAAAGTAGAATTCGGGTACGAAAAACTCAGACAGATTGAACAAGGAACTATGGAGCTTGAGAAAATAGAAAACAAAGAGTCAATGTCACAAAACCCAACTGATGAACTACAAGATCAATCAATACAATCAGAGGTCCTACCAGATCCAGGTGTTGTAAAATCTGCTGGACCTAAAATTTTTGGTTATCAAATTCCGAAGAGCATTACATCTAACCTCACAAATATAAAAGCAAGGAAAGGTACAGGCGACCCACAAGATGCAACAACATGGATTTACGTCCTACTTGATAAACTTCTAAAGAAGCAAACTTACCAAAAAGAAAAGTCGTAAACCACTACAAAATCAGAAAAAACACCGCTGTTAGTCCTACAAAAAATGCTGTATCATAATAGTCAGATACTGTTGTTAACAATATGATATTTCTGCAAACAAGAATACCAACCACCACAAACTTGGTTACTTCCTCAAGTAATGTTTTTGGTTTCCTTATGGAACCAATATTTTGGATAGGTTTGTTTATGACTCTTATCTCTATTGTTGGAATAATTTTTTTAGGGAGATACCTTTTTATAAAATTTACAAAACGAGTCAAGGAAGCAACATCAGAGAAAAAATCTCTCGAAGCAATTG
>CAZZFI010000022.1:0-10223 GCA_964653475.1 uncultured Candidatus Saccharibacteria bacterium
TAATTAGATTGGACAGTTAGGAGAACTCATAACCTCCAAAACTGGCTATCTTTTTGAGAACAAATTACTGAAGTACGATGGACGACCGTTTTTCATTGAAGATATCTTAAATTATTTAGCTGGAGGAAATGACTAGATACTGCGCAAACCATTTCGAAAACGATAAAGTGAGTTTCAAAGACTATTATTCCAATAATATTTATAACTGGTGTACAAACTGCGGAAACTATGGAATTGCAGCTGCTACCAAAAGAGCTTTGGTGGCTGAAAACATAGTACCGAAAGATGTTCTCATGTGTTTCGACATCGGTTGCAATGGGAACGGGTCAGACAAGATCGGTGGCTATCGTCTACATGGCCTCCACGGGAGAGTGATCCCTATAGCCGCAGGAGCAGCACTCGCCAACCGAAAAGTGCACGTAATAGCTTCAGGTGGTGATGGGGCAACTTTAAGTGAAGGTATCGGACACTTGGTTCACGCAATCCGTTCCAATTACAACCTGACATTTCTTATGCACAACAACTGCAACTACGGCCTCACAACTGGACAAGCTTCGGCATCAACAAGACCTGGAATTTCTATGAATTCCTCCCCTGATGGGACAACCGCAGATACTATGAACTTCATGCACTTTGTGATCAGCCTTGGGGCTTCTTTTGCAGCAAGAACTTTTTCTGGAGATGTTGAGCAAATGACAGAAATCATTAGAGAAGGCATCCGTCACCCTGGTTTTTCGATCGTTGAGATTCTGCAAAATTGCCCCACCTACAACAAAGTAACTCCACACGAGTGGTATCAGGAGAGAGTGTATGATGTAAACACACTACCTGATTTTGACAATACGGATCCCCTTAAAGCCCTTTCCGTTGCATCAGATTTAGACAACAAAATCGCTACAGGCATCTTATATAAAGATAAAACTTCGATTCCGTTTGATGAACGCGTTGTTAATAGAAAAGATATAACTACTGAACTTGTAGATGAGGTAAGACTATATGACTCAGTTAGTAATAGGCTTTTCGAGAATTTTAGTTAGATTTCCTCAAGATTTATTTGTATTTCTGAAACCAAGTGACTTGTCTTTTTGCATAATTTCTGTGTCCCTGCTTGGTTTTTTCGATACATTCTTCAAGACAGATTTCTCCATCTAAATATTTCACAACATCACGGTAACCGATGCCTTGCATAGGTTTTGTGTCTTTGTAGCCCATTTTAATTAACAATTTCACTTCATCAACAAAACCTTGTCTAAACATCTCTTCCGCACGTTTATCTATTACTTCATATAACTCTTCTTTTTCAGTCTCTATATAAACAAAATCATAATCGAAGTTTTTGTACTTATTATCTGAATTAAAACCTTGTGACTTTGTATTTGAAAGTGATTTTTCGATCATCCGGATAAGACGCCTTTTATTATTAAGCTCGCTATTGTTTAGCTCTTGGAAAAGTTCTGGATTTAATTTTCTTAATTCATTTTGCAAATCAATCCTATCTTTTTGTTCAAGCTCTTCCCGAAGTTCATGATTTGGTGGGATTTCATCAATCTCATATCGTTTGATTACAGAATTTACATACAAACCGGTTCCACCAACTAGAATCGGTACTTTTCCTCTAGAGTTAATATTTTCAATTACTTTTTGAGCTAACTGTTGATAGTGTGCAACGCTAAACTCTTCATCTGGATTTACTACGTTGAATAACCATCCAACCACTCCTGACTTTTCGATTTCATAAGGATTAATTTCAAATTCATCCATTATTAAATTTTTTACCTCTCCCGCTTCAGTTATTGTTATGTTTCCTTTGTTTGTACCAATATCCATAAATCTATACACCTGTCTAGAATCCGCATTAATAATCTCTCCTCCTATTTGCTTTGCGAGTCTTATTGCGTATGAAGTCTTCCCGCTTGCGGTCGGTCCAGCAACGACGATCATTTTTTTTCGCGACCTGTTCATGTTCCACACAATAAGTTAAATTTATATGTAATTATAATTCAAATGTCCAAACTAAAGTATTTCACAATCGGAAATAGCTTATCTTTTTTGAATTTCAGTCTGATTAATAGTTTCGGAATCGCAATACTTTTCCAATTTTTTAATCAATCACTATTTCATACAATCGGAATTGTTATCATTATCCGAATTTTGTATCTAATCTTATTAGCTCCTATTGCTAAAATTATTGGATATGTCGGTACAAAGTCATCCATCATACTTGGGGTATTCTTTTTATTCCTTTCAACAATAGCTTTGTTTTTCTTAGATAGAAACATGTATTTTGTAGTTTTCTGGGTTGTTATGATCTCGCTATCACTCTCGTTTTATTCTATTCCTCATATCTTTTTCACGAGTAAATATACATCCTCCAAATCTCGAGGTAGTGAAGTTAGCCTGATTTTTAGCGGAGTGATTTTCGCGACTGCAATAACTCCCTTTATAAGTGGAAACTTAATTAGCAAATTCTCGACGGACGGTTTTGCAATTTTTCTTAGCATATTAGCAGTCGTTTCTGTTATACCGTTTTTGAAGCTTGATAATTTTCGTTTTTCGTTTAAACATAAAATAGGCAAATTTCTTAAATTTAATACCTCTTTAGTTAAGGCTTCTTGGATTGAAACTTGTCATTTTTCTACCAGAAATCTGAATATTTTTTGGACTCTCTACCTCTTCCTTTTTTTCGATCAGGATTTTAGACTTTTCGGACTTATCTTGACTGTAATAACCTTCTTTTCAGGAATACTGAACCTCTTTAGTGGGAAACTATTAAATCAACATAACAGAAAAACTATTTTAAAAATCCAGACTGTGTTTAGTCCGTTCAGTTGGATATTCAGGATACTTGCTAACAACACAATTGGAATATTTTTCGCAGATGCCTTTCACAATTTTAACGGACATCTTCGTGAGTCTGCTGTTGAAACTACAGCTTTTGATCTACTAAACCGTGGAAACCATCACGAGATTCTCGAAGAGAAAATAGTAGTCAAAGAAATCATAATCAATATAGGGGTGGTTATAGTTTTGTCTATGGCTTTAATTCTGGCTGTTAACTTCGGAATTCGTTCAAGCTTTTTGCTGGGTATCTTAATTTCACTTGGGTATCTACTAATTTAAGTAATTAGCTATTCCCTTTATCGTCTTTTGTTTAAAGCTTCCTTAACAGCTTCATGTTCACTCCAGGGATACTCAGTCTCCTCAGTTCCGAAAGCCAAGCTTTGTTCGTGAGCTTTTCCAGTAGTGAAAATTATGTCTCCTTTTTCGGCTAATCTTACTGCCAAATCAATAGCGTCTTCTCTTGAGTGAACAGAATCTTCGTCAAAAGTGATAACAGGCGTTTTGCCTTTTTGGGCATTGATATCAATCAGGGTTTCTATAACATTTATCTTCGTATTCTCGTAAGCTTTATGATCTGCAACTCTGCTAATTAATTCTCCTCCTTCTGTTTTGGCATGTTCGTAAATCTCTGTGTTTACATCAAACAATTTCTCATCACGAGGATCTTCTGCAGTCAAGATGACGATATCTGCGTATTTTGAAGCCACTGCTCCCATTGTTCTTCTTTCTTTATCTCTTTTCCCAGCACAACCAAAAACAACAATTAGCTTTTGATTTTTTTGCTTGAGTTCCTTTAAACTTTTCAAAGCTTCATTTAGAGAGTTCGGAGTATGTGCAAAATCAACAATCACAGTAAATGGCTCTGTTTGGATTAGCTCCATCCTTCCGTTTGGTGCTTTGAAAGTTTTTAGTGCTTTCGCAATTTTTTCTAGAGAAACAAAGTTTTTCGCAAGCAAAATAACTCCGAGCGCATTCTCTAAATTATATTTACCAAGTAGCGACATCTCAAATTTCACGTTCTCAAATTCGAAGCTAAAACCTTTAAGTGAAAAATTAGAGTTCCTTGCTTTACTAATTTGCACTTCTTGCGTATTCACGCTACTACCGATTCTTTTGGCAATCCAGTTATAAGACTTTGCGTCTTCTTTATTGATTACTACAGTGGAATCTCTTTCTAATTGTTCTACAAGTTTGAATTTAGCTTTGGCATAATTTTCCCAAGTACCGTGATAATCAAGATGGTCACTTTTGATGTTTGTGATTATCGCTCCAGAAAAATCAATTCCCCAGAGTCTATTTTGCTCAAGTCCATTAGAAGTTGCTTCAAGTACCACGTACTCAATACCTTTATCGACCATCATTCTTAAATATCTTGGCACCATCCACGGATCTGGCGTTGTAACATGTAATCCCGTGTCTAATTCTTCATCTCCGATTTTGGCACCAATAGTTGAAATATATCCAACCTTTAGTCCAGATTCCCTAAGCACATGATAAAGCATATAAGTTGTTGTTGTTTTCCCGTCAGAACCAGTAACTCCGAGGATTTTTAGATTTCTTGCAGGAAATCGATATCTAATATTTCCGTATAAAGATTGTAGAAGATGAACAAAATTTTTAGTTTTTTGTAACGGATGATTTTGTTTCATTTAGTTTTTTCTTTTGGTTCTTGTAGATAATCCTCTCTAGCTTTTTTCTAGTTCGATGCAATTTCGTTCCGATATTAGTTTCGCTCAAATTCATTAGTTGGGCAATCTCTTTATTTGAGAGTTCCTCGAAAAATTTATAATAAATCAGATACTGATCTTCTTCATCCAATTCTCGGATGGCGTTGTATAGCTCAACTTCTTCTTCGTCGGCTTCGACTTCTACTGCGACACCTGGGATATTTGATTCAACAAAATTTACTATGTCTTCCAGTGATCTTTCGCCTTTATACTTTTCGTTTTTCCTGTAAAAATCAATAATATGATTTCTAGCAATTTTGAAAATCCACGCAGTAACTGTTATGCCTTGCCACTGGAAATCGGAAATTGACATCAACACTTTCTCGAAAATCTCTGAAGTCAGATCTTCTGCAGTAGTGTCATTACTTACCCGCTTTTTTACAAAATGAAGTACCTTATCGTAGTGAGTCTGATAAATCTTCGAGAAATCTTTATTAGAAAGCTCCTTCTTCGCAAAAATCCTTTTTTGTTTTTTGAGCGGTATTAGTTTTTTAATTTCAACAAAATAACAAGATAGTTCAGCAAGATGATTTCAAATTATACATTAAGTGAGGATCCGAGAAGGTTGTTTCGCACTCTGCTTAGCATAGATTTTGGAAAGGTATATTTCAGACAAGCATATGCTGTGTTTTGTAAATCAAATCCTTCCAGCAAAGCCACGGAGAATATTGCTCCAGTAATTCTAGGGGAGACTGTTGGCCAAAGTTTTTTTGGTAGAGAAATTTTCTCTTTTTTGTATGTAATTCTTAATCTACCATCAGAAAGTCTTTTCAATAACAAGTCTGCTTTTTGAGATCCATATGTAAAAACTCTTCCTTTTGTAATTTCCTTTGGAATCTCACCTGCGAAATTTTTAGATGCGATTACTTTTCCCTCGATAATTTCGTTTTTCCTCAAAAGTTCATTTGCGAATATGCTGTCTTCTTGATAATTTAGTACCACAAGGTATTCTGGGTTTAAAAAGTTTGACCAGTAATTTGCCGTATCTTTATTCTTTGTATCAGCATTCAGTATCAACAAATGTGGGTTTGATTTATTTTTCAGAATCGCCACAAACGCAGATATAATGAGATTCATCCACTCTGTATAAGATCTTTGTTTATCTTCATACCCGAGAACATTTAAAGGAATCGACAGATCCCACCAGATGTCTTCAACATTTCGTCTTACGTTATCTTTCTCTTTTAAGACTGTGTAAAGCATTTCTTTTACAATCGCTGAACCACTTGTCCCAACAACTACGCAAACCCTGATTTTATGCTTGGCTATAGCCATCGATGCAAGAGTCGACAACACATTTGTTAAGAGTTTTCTGGGTTTTACGTATTTCCTCATTATGTTTTATTATAACCCACGTTCTACCTTAGCTCCCAATTTTGTATAAACATCTACAAGATCGGGGTATCTTCGAAGAAGAGAATCGCTCCTGTCTTCCATGATTGTCTCCCCTTTTGCACTGAGAGAAGCTAAGAACAGACCCATTGTTGCTTGAATAATATTTGGGGCAAAAATCCTAGCGCCTTTGAATTCTGTTGGGCCAAATGTCAGTACACGATAAGGATCAGCCATCACCACTTTTGCTTTCAATTTTGCTAGTTCTTCTATCCAGAACATTCCGTATTCTTGGAAGCTATTGTGCATGATCATACTACCTTCAGCTTTTAGTGCAGTTACGATCATTATTTGCATGAAGTCAATCGGAAGTCCTGGCCATGGCATAGCAAACATCTCGGAAATATCTCCACGAACTGTCGTTTCGCAAACTAGTTTTTGATTTCGACCAACAAAAAGATCATTACCTCTTGTTTCTACTTTAACTCCCAGTTTATCGAAAGCTTGGATTATGTACTGCATATGCTCAGGAATAGCGTTTTTGATTGTTATTTCTCCTTGAGTAACTGCTGCCGCTGCAATATATCCTCCAATATCCAGATGATCAGGGATAACTGTCCATTCTGTGCCTTTTAGCCTATCTACTCCTTCGACTGTTAGTCTGTTAGACCCGATTCCTTCAATCTTTGCACCCATAGCTACAAGCATATTGCACAAATCCTGTGTATGAGGCTCAGCAGCTGCATTGTAGATCTCGGTAACTCCAGGAAGTAAAGATGCAAGCATTATTAAATTTTCGGTTCCCGTGACCGAAGGAAACCAAGACCAGACTTTGCCTGCTTTTAGATTGTCTCCTTCAATGTAGTAACCTTTTTCCCTGCGGTACTTTGCACCAAGCATCTCCATGTTACTCATGAAAGCATCTAACGGACGAGTACCTAGTTTACAACCACCTGGGATTGGCATATATGCTTTTCCAAAACGAAGTAATAGTGGAGCCATAAACATAACAGAAGCTTTAGCTTTCTGGGAGAGTTCAGAATCCATTTCAAAAGTGTTAATCCCTGAAGAAATAATTCTTACGGATTTTCTTTCATTTAGATAAGTAACTTTACCTCCGAGTTGGCGAACGATTTTGAGCATCAGTCTTACATCAGTGCTATCAGGGACATTATGAATCACCACTGGCTCATCAGTAAGCAAAGCAGCGGGTATTAACTTCAAAATAGAGTTTTTGTTCGGAATAGGCTCTACCTCTCCTTTTAGGGGAACACCTCCTTGAATTCTATAGTATGACATAGGCGTAGATTATTAACTAAAGTAAGACGATAACGCAGTCGGTATGAATATATTACTAATTAGATAGATCTTTGGGAACATTATGATAATCTTTTATCGCAATAAAAGTATCTAGCCATAGCATCCTCGCATTATAAAACGAAAGATCCCCAACTTTTGGATTCTCAAGTTTAATAAGCATTACGAAGCTTTTGGCAGAAGAATTATCAAAACCTACATATGTTGCATTTATGTCATCTGAATAACCTGGTTTATCTTTGTAAGGGATAAGCGCAGTTCCTGATTTCATTGCAATGTTGTAATCCAAGAGGGATTGATATCTTGCTTCTGGAACGTTACTTCTGAAAACGTTGTGCATCATTTTCCCCATCCTCTCTGCAACTTTTTTGTCAACCACATCCATAAGCTCTCGTTCTTCAAACTTTTTTACAGATCCGTCACTATCAATCACTTTTTCAACAATATATGGTTGCATTCGTTTCCCATCATTTGCTATCACACTGATTGCTGAAATTGCTTGCAGTGGAGTCATCTGAAAACCATGGCCGTATGAAAACACTGCGTTGTCAGTGTAGTGCCATTTATCAGCGTCTGGTAAAATTCCTGTTGATTCTCCTGTCAGATCCACACCGCTTATTCTCCCAACTCCAAATCTCCCTAAGTAATCGTAAAACTCTTCGCTTGATAGTTTCGAACCGATATGCATAAACGCTATATTGTCTGATGCAACAATCGCATCCAAAACATTGATTTGTTGATTTACTGGTTTCCGATCATAAGTACAAACACACTGAACTTGCGAACTGTTACAACTTGATGCTGGGTTAGCTCCAGGTGTAATTACTTCGCAACCTCTATGTCCTTGAGGCAAAATTACTTCGTCATATTCTAATTTGCCTAAATCAAGCGCTGCAGCAAGAGTAAACACTTTCGCAACAGAACCGATCTCATACGGAGTTGTTATAGCAAGATTACCAAAAACACGACCATCTTCTTCTCTGTAATATTCATTCGGATCGAAATTCGGAATATTTGATAATGCTAGAATCGCACCAGTTCTCGGATCCATAATAATTCCAGTCGCTGAGTCTGCTTGGTATTGCTCAAAACCTTCTTCTAATTTAGTTTCAAGAATTGCTTGAAGATTTTTATCGATTGAAGTCACGAGAGTTACTCCAGGTTTAGCTTCTGTCCCTCCACTATTTGCAAGAAGTATGGTATTTCCGAAACTATCAACTTCGCTGTTTACAATTCCTTCTATCGGTTTTAGACTCCTATCCCAATACTGTTCCAGACCTCCGACCCCAACTGCATCACCATTATCATTGTAACCAAAAAAGCCAAGTATATGACTTCCTAGTTCTCTTTCCGGATATGTTCTTGAGTTAACGTATTCAAAACGCAGACCTTGAAGCGGTTTTTCGTGTTCGTCACTCACAAGAGCAAGTAATTTATCACGATTGGCAACGGAAATTTTGTCAGCTAGTTTTACCCAAAGTTGATCACTTTCGAGTTTTTCTTCTAGTTCTTCTTCTGGAATTTCTAGCACTGCCGAAACTTTTTCGAGAAACTCATCTCTTGTTTGGCGTTTTTTGTCTTCAGCTTCCTTTAATTCGGATTTCCATACGTAGAAATCAAATCTAGGTTCGCTAAATGCTAGAGTAGTTTCATCACTTGCAAGAATACTACCACGAACGGCAGGAATTTTAGTTTCTCGATAACGTTCGTTTGCGATTGCCACAAATTCATCACTATCGAAAAATTGCCATCTCGCGAGTGCGTATACAATCGCAACAAATACGATAAGAAAAAAAGCAAAGACTATCTGAAGTTTAAAGTCATGGATTTTGGAGATTCCTTTCATCGATTTGTATCCTCAGCTGTTAGGGTGTCTTTGTTTATTAGCACCACCTCAGCTTCTTTCAAATCTAGATTTTCTATACTAGATAGGATCTCACTTCTTGACTGTAGTTTCAATACTTCAGCTTGTTTGATTTCATTTTCGATTCTAAGACGGGTTTGTTCTTGTTTGATCTGATTAACTTTTTCTCCTTGAGTTCCGACCTTCGTCAAAACATAAAGTTGCATTCCAATAAACAAAACTATGAGACTCAGGAGAGTATAAAGAAGAATTTTACTGTTACTTTTTCGGTCTTTCTTTGTAAAAAAATCTTTCATTGTTGGGCAGTAATAATTAAAAGTTACAATTTCTCAACTACTCTCAACTTTGCGCTCGAGCTTCTTGGATTACTCGCTATTTCCTGTTTCGAAGGTCTAATCAATTTCTCGATTATCTTTAATTCGTTTGACCTATCAGCTATAAATTTTTTCACTATTCGATCTTCTCCTGAATGAAACCCAATAACTGATAACCTTCCTCCTGAAGCTAGTGCTTCAAACGCCAGGGGCAGAAATATCCGTAACGAATTAAGTTCATCGTTAACAGCTATTCTTAGCGCTTGAAACACTTTTGCTTCGGGATTCTTGTTTGTACCCTTTCGCTTATGTAAAGGGACAACTTTTTGAATTAAGCGTTTCAGCTGTTTTGTAGTTGTTAAAGGACTTTGAATCCTGGACTTTACTATCTCGTTTGCCAGTGCATTAGCAAATTCGATATCTGCAAGCCTCTTGAATAGATCTACAAGTTCTTTCTTGTACAACCCATTCAAAAGGTCTGAAGCAGTCACATTACTTGATTTATCAAATCTCATATCTAGTTTTCCGTCTTTCAAAAAACTTATTCCTTCGACTCCGTAAATTTGATCCGTGGACAGTCCGAGATCTGCGATTATTCCAGAAATCTTTTTTATATTGTATTTTTCAAGAGCTTTATCAATATTTCGGAAGTTTTCTTTCACCAAGATGACTTCCAATTTTTTGTTTTCAAATCTACTTTTGTCAGCTTTCTGCTTAAAACCGCTTTCTTTCAAAATAACCTTAAAGTTTTGTAGGGCATTTTCATCAACATCGAAAACAACCAACTTTCCGGATTCTCCTAAATTTTCCAAAATCTTCAAAGAATGT
>CAZZFI010000023.1:0-10096 GCA_964653475.1 uncultured Candidatus Saccharibacteria bacterium
GATTGATGAAGCTAGAACGCCACTTATAATCTCCGCTCCTGCAGAAGCTTCAAACGACCTCTACCAGCAGTTCGCTGGAGTGGTAAAAAAACTAAAAAAAGAGAAAGATTTTAATGTAGACGAAAAAGTAAGATCGGTTACTCTGACTGACGATGGTGTAGAAAAAGTGGAAAAGCTTATGGGTGTAAAAAACCTTTGGGAAGACTACAGATTGGCCCATCACCTTGATAACGCTTTGAAAGCTGAGGTTCTGTATAAAAAAGATGACGACTATCTTCTGAAAGACGGAGAAGTGTTAATAGTTGATGAGTTTACTGGAAGAGTACTTGCAGGAAGACGATACTCAGAAGGTCTTCATCAGGCTATTGAAGCCAAAGAAGGCGTCGAGATCAAGAGGGAGTCAAAAACTATGGCGACTATCACTTTCCAGAATTACTTCAAATTGTATAAAATCCTCTCTGGTGGCTCTGGTACTGTTATGACAGAGGCTGAGGAATTCTATAAAATCTATGGACTTGATTCTTTTGAGATACCCACAAACAAGCCAATTATCAGAGAAGATAGAACAGACAAAGTTTATAAAACCAGAGATGCCAAATTCAATGCAGTTGTAGAGGAGATCATAAGTGTACATGAATCAGGACAACCGATTCTCGTCGGAACTTCATCAATTGAAGATTCTGAGTTTCTATCCGGACTTTTAGACAAAAAGGGAGTAGAGCACGAAGTTCTAAACGCAAAATTCCATGAACGTGAAGCTGCTATCGTAGCTAACGCAGGAAACAAACGAGCAGTGACAGTAGCAACAAATATGGCCGGAAGAGGAACAGACATTCCACTTGGATCAGGTGTTACGGAACTTGGGGGGCTTTTTATTATAGGTACACAAAGGCATGAAGCAAGGCGCGTGGATAATCAACTCAGAGGCCGAGGTGGTAGACAAGGGGATCCAGGGGTTACACAGTTTTTCACAGCTCTAGATGATGAGATTATGCGAATCCAAGGAGGAGAGGTTGTAAGTAGATTAATGACAGCCACGAGGCTTCCAGACGATCTTCCGATAGAATCCAGGATAATAGGCAAGTCTATCGAAAACGCACAAAAGAAAATGGAAGGAGCTCACTTCGATATAAGAAAGCGAGTTGTCGATTACGATAATGTAATTAATCAACAAAGAGAAATTTTTTATCTAAGAAGACTAAATGTTCTAAAGCTTACTGCTGAGGCACTAGAGAACGAAGATAAAGAATTAAAAGAAAGGGCAGAAAAAGAAATTAAAGAAAAAGTAAAATCAATCTTAGAAAAAGAAGTTGATCTGATAGTTAATGAACATTTCTTAGAACAACGTTCAGACAAAATTGATGTAGAAAAGCTGATTAACGACTTTGGGGATTTAGGGATAGATACTGATCTGACAGAGGCATTCTCGAAAGTAACAGGTCAGAAAATCCAGAAGTCTAATCTCAAAAAGATAGAAGAGTACATGCAGAACAAAGCGATAGACGAAATCAAGTCAATTCTAAAAGACACTATCCTGATCGTTTTTGAAAAGAAAGTTAGCGAGTTTAAAGATTCATTTCCCGAGATCTACAAGATTGTAAATCTCCAGATAATGGATCAACTATGGACAGATCATCTTGATGCCATGGGAGATCTTAGAGAAGGCATCGGTCTTCGTGGTTACGCACAACGAGATCCGCTTGTAGAGTACAAAAACGAGGCTTTTTTGATTTTCGATAAGTTCGTCAATAATATAAATTCTCAATTTGCAAGAAGAATCCTCAAAATAAAAGCAGTTTCAAAGCCAAGAGCTGTAGAGAAGAACCTCGAAACCAACACAGACGAAATTGATGACATCTCAACTGGTGGTCGAGAGATGCAGCCAGAAAAAGTTCTAGGGGATTTGAGGCGAGCAGCAGAGAAGAATCTCCAGACAAACTCTCCAGACTCGAAAAACCCCAAGGTCAACAAACATCTGATTGGCAGAAATGATCCTTGCCCGTGTGGTTCTGGGTTGAAGTACAAAAAATGCGGTCTTATAAAATCTCCTAAACATAGAGTTTAAAAAGACAGACTAAGCTTGAGATTATCTAGTATACACAGAATAATCGAGTTTCATTTTTATAAAAAACAAAATGGGAGGATTTGCACCACAAGAAGGGCTTTTCTTTATTGATAAATATGGACGGGAGAGGCGAATAAACCCTGCCTCACCAGGCGTTTTGGGGAATAGGCCCGAACTATATAAAATAATAGGTGATGCACCTTATTCACGTATAAGAGGTGTAGTCGACGCGTATCTTCAAGGGGATGATCAACTAGCAAGAGATGGGATCCAGTCGATCCGGGAAAATTATTATGACTAATATTCAAGTCACGTTCTTTGAGCGTATATATTCGGGAAATTATTTTACCTTTTTCGTCTGCTTAAGAGATTATCAAGCAAAAAAAGTCCTAGATTCACTCCGCCATAAATAAGATTTTCCGGACTAGTTAGGTTTCCGTCTCCGAAGGATAAATGTACTACCCCTAGACCTGCCAATGTTGGTAAGGCCTGGAACAGAGCCTTTGCAGCAAATGGATAGGGTGTTTTTTGTATTCGTCAATTTTATCCTGATCAAATTCTGATAAATGCATTGCGGTGATGTCACCCATTCTTCTCCATTTTTCAACGAACTGTCCGACTATATGAGCACCGACCGCTATACTTGCAGGCAAGGTTAAGGAGTTTATTATTTGTTCCATGATTTATTTAAAATGTTATATATATATTATATCATTGATATTGAATTCCAAAATATAAAATTATAGAAACTGCTATAATATCCCATGACAACACCACTCCCAGAACAACTTCGACCCAAAACACTCTCCGAAGTGGTCGGTCAAAAGCACCTATTGGGCAAAGGTAAGCCGTTAACTACACTTATAGAAAATGACAGGCTTGTCTCGCTGATCTTTTGGGGTCCACCAGGAAGCGGGAAAACTACACTCGCTAGGCTGCTTGCTACTGAGACGAAATCAGAATTCGTTTCGTTTTCTGCGGTGGGAGGTAGCGTAAAAGAACTTAGAGAAATTATTAAACAGGCAGGTTCAAGAGGTGATTTGTTGCAAAAACAGACAATTGTATTTATTGATGAACTGCACAGGTTCAACAAAGCTCAACAGGATAGTTTGCTTCATGCTGTCGAGCACGGGATTATAACTCTAATTGGGGCGACTACTGAAAATCCATCTTTTTATATAAATGCTCCACTACTTTCAAGAGCGCAAGTCTTTAAATTAGAGCCTCTCAGTGAGGCAGATCTGGAAGAGCTATTTTCTAGGGCAAAGCAGAAATTTCCTGATCACAAATTTAGCAAGGATGCACAAGAGTACTTGATAAGTCAGGCTCACGGAGACGCAAGAGCACTTTTGAGCTCTATTGAGCTTTCCACCAGCTTAAGCAAGAAAATTGATATAAAAATGGCAGAAGCAGCACTTCAGCAGAAGTCTGTATACTATGATAAAAAAGGTGATAGCCACTATGATACGATCTCTGCATTTATCAAAAGTATGCGCGGTGGAGATGCGGATGCTACCTTGCACTACCTCGCAAGAATGCTCAAAGCAGGTGAAGATCCACTCTTCATTGCCAGAAGGATGTTGATTTTTGCAAGTGAGGATATAGGAAATGCCAGACCTACTGCATTGGTACTCGCGGTAAACTGTATGCAGGCAGTAACCATGATTGGCATGCCTGAATCTCAACTAGTACTAGCGCAAACTGCAACTTATCTTGCAAAATGTCCGAAGTCGATCGCCTCTACAGAGGGACTTTTTTCGGCAATGCGTGACCTAGACAAACTCGGTCCTGATGAGATTCCGTTGCATCTGAGAAATG
The DNA here is from genome assembly GCA_964653475.1 of uncultured Candidatus Saccharibacteria bacterium. Taxonomy (GTDB): domain Bacteria; phylum Patescibacteriota; class Dojkabacteria; order B142; family OLB20; genus JAJTYI01. Next base: position 3,884 of record CAZZFI010000023.1, read on the forward strand.
CACCTACTAGCCTGATGGAGAGTTTTGGATACGGAAAAGGACATGTGAGGTACCCTTGGAAAATAAATAAAAAAGCTGGTAAGAAAGTAGAACAGGATTACTTGCCTAAGAAGTATAGAGGTAAAAGGTACTATCGGCAGGAATAGATAAGTGTCATGCCTCACATCAACAACAGTAAACTTCACATCAATCCAGAGTTTTAAGGTATAATGGTTATATATCTCTCAACTACCATGTCAGAATTATTCAGCTCAAGAAAACCCAGTGGGTATACATATGAGGGGTTGGGAACAGTCGATGACATAAGGAGTCATGTCTCTAAAATACTCTCAAGGGGGCATAGTGGACTGTTACACGCAATGGAAGGGCATCTAGGTGTTGTTGAGTCTATGCAACACTACATCTCTAATCATAATAGTGGAAATTTCACTGTCGATATCGAGAACGATGATGAAGAACCAGGGTTTATTTATCAGAAATTTAAAGTTAATCTATCACTAAATGATTTTGAAATCTGCGTGCCTTTAGCGACACAATTCGCTTTAGAGATGTATTATCATCGGGACTTAAAGGCTCATCATGACATCGTTGATGAGGTATACACAAAGTTCGGACATCTTGCATTATTGCCTATATTAGCCGCCGCAGGTTTTCCATACCCCTATGATCAAAACGGAGAAACACTCAAACTACTTTCGAAATATCCTGAAGGTGGCTATTTTAGAGGAATAGAACGACCGCGAGGATGGTGGGAAATTATCTCAACCCACAGCGCAGGTGTCGAGGCTTCTATTCTTGAAAAAAATACTTATAGTAATGCTCGAAATTTGTACAACGCAATGTGTAGATCACATAAAATATATCCACAAGCAAGTGAAGGGTTTTGGACTGCTTCTACTGAAAGTGTTATGATTCAAAAAGCTCATTTTACAATGATAATACCGAGTAACGAATCACGGGAACAAGCAAGTTTTAATTACAAAAGTAAAGGACATAATTTGCCGCCGCCTAGTCCAAAGAATGCATCGATTATCACAGCTTGGCTAAATGTAAAAAGCCTACCACCTTACGCCACAACTTGGAGAGAAAATGAACAAGGCCTCAGGCTACCACATCTCACGGGTGCAACTTTAGAGGAAGTACAGAACTGGGCCTAAGAAAACTGTGGAGAAATGGTTAATTCCACCATTTTTTGAATATGACTTTGCAGAAAATGTATAAGGGATTGTTTGTTCAACTTTTTTGTAAAATCTTGATTGTGATCTCGTAATAATTAAACTATAATCTAGTAACAGCAAATCACACCCAGTCTGCAAGTGTGAGGTCAAAGTGACATAAAACAAAATATCAGCCAGAGGCTCTTTATGAGAATAAAGAGCGAAGTAAGGTGGCACCGTCAGTAAAATGACCCTTATAAATTTCTTGAGTGAAGTTTGTTGGGGTTATTTTTTTGTTATTTATTTTTTAACTTTAAGTAATGAACAGAGTTTTATCTAGCGAGTTAGTCGCAAAAGCAGGTGAAAAAGTTTTGGTGAAAGGCTGGATGAGTAGCCTTAGGGTTCTGGGTAAATTGAGTTTCCTTGTGATTCGTGACAGAGCAGGACTAGTCCAGACAGTTATCGAAGACAAATCTGAGATCGAGAAAGTCAGACATCTTCAACCCGGATCTATTTTGAGTATAGAAGCTGAGGTGAAAGAAGCTCAGCAGACAGAGCTCGGTGTGGAGCTGATTAACCCAGTGATTACAGTTGAATCTGCAGTCACTGAACCTTTGCCAGTGGAGTATAACAAACCTGAGATCAAGGCAGAGATGGAGACGATCCTAGACCACCGTCCTCTCACTTTGCGCAATCAGAAAATCAGTGCTGTGTTTAGAATCCAGGCAACTATTGTCCAGGCTTATAGAGAGTTTTTAACAAGTGAGGGTTTTACTGAGTTTTTCGGCCCAAATATTATCGGAGCTTCTTCGGAAGGCGGAACAGAGCTTTTTACAGTGAATTACTTTGATCAAGAAGCGATGCTCTCTCAGAGTGCTCAGTTATATAAACAGATGATGGTGGGTGTTTACGAGAGGGTTTTTGCATTGATGAAATGCTTCAGAGCCGAGAAATCAAATACTAGGAGACATCTCACAGAAGCGACTCAGTTCGAGTTCGAAATGGGTTTTATCGAAAGCTTTGACGAAGTTATGGATATGCTTGAGCGTACTGTGAAGCATATTGTTAAATCTGTAAACGATAAGAATACACTGGATCTAAAAGTCTTGGGTGTGGATTTGGTAAAAGCTCCTAAAGATATCAGTTTCCCCAGGATTACTTTTAAAGATGCGCAGCAAATTTATTTCGAGCGAACCGGAACAGACGAGCGACACGAAATCGATTTGTCTCCAGAAGCAGAGCGGGAACTGTGTAAATATGCGAGAGAGGAGTTTGGGACAGATTTCATATTTGTCACTCACTTTTTGGTAGAGAAGACCGCATTTTATGCACATCCAAACAAGGAAAACCCTGAAGTAAGCAATTATTTCGATCTGCTATGTCGCGAGGCGGAGATCGCAAGTGGTGGGCAAAGAATTCATGATCATGATATGTTGGTTTCTGCTCTTGAAAATAAAGGGTTAAATCCGGATGATTTCAAGGATTATCTTGCAATCTTCAAATACGGGATGCCAAAACACGGTGGCTTTGGTATGGGAATGGAGCGTCTGACAATGCTTATGCTTGGTCTCGATAACATTCGCGAAGCTACGTTATTCCCATCTGATACTAAAAGAATTGCCTCGGTGAGTATTAAGCGAAAAATGGTGCATGGATCACAGTTGGTCCATAAGATTAAAAGTTTATTTGATGAGGCAGGTGTTAAATATGAGTACCAGAAACATGCTCCTGTAAAAACCTCTGAAGAATCAGCGGAAATTCGCGGAACTAAACTCGAAGAAGGGCTAAAAGCCATAATTCTAAAAGGTAAAAAGTCTGGCAACAATATTATGGTTTGCCTTCCAGCAACTGAGAAAATAGATATGGGTAAGATTAAACAACTAGAAGGGGAAGCTTTTGAATTCGAAAAACCAGAAGTTATCAAGGAGAAATACAAACTTGAAGTTGGAGGTGTTCCACCGTTTGGGTTTTTGATGGGCTTGAAGACATATTACTCGGAATCAGTAAAAAACCAGACCAGTAGTAATTTTAATTGTGGGACGAGGGAGGAGTCTTTGACGATTAATACAGAGGGATTATTAAAAGTGATTAAAAGTGAGATTGATTGGTTATAAGTATTGGTTTTCCAATTTGCTTGCCCATTAATCGTATAAAAATAAAAAATGGAAGAACTATAGTATATATTTCTGATATAATAAGTATGCTCTATTTCTTTTTGTAATGGATGAAATAATAACAAAACTTAATGAACCTTTAACACCAGAATTAACGAGGATGACTTTGTCTGCGGCTATATTTTTCTTGGCTAGTTTTCATATTCATATGAGAAGAAAGCCATTAGCTAATTTAAGACAGAATATAACTGCTGGCGCCATTGGTTCTAGTGTGGGAATCTTGACTGAATTCGTCGTTAATCGTGTTGAAGTGTTATCTAATTTAAGAGACGGATTAATAAATGTAATGGGGAATATATTGAATTGATCTAGTAAAGTGTCAGCACTTATTGTGATCATTTCTACTCGAAACCAATCCTCCGATAACTGCAGATGCCACAGAAACTAACCCAGCTGTAAGAATAGGAATTAGACTATATGAGACTTGGTTTGGGTTTCTTGTTGCGTCGGCTATTGTGACAGCTAAGGAAGTAAGGACGCCCATACCGAAATATGTTATCAACGGAATAGCAGAGTCTTTTAAACTTACAAGTCTAATATTTCTAATATAATACCTTTGATCACTATCCTCTGTGCCTACGTGGTATGCCAGTACTGCCCCAAATGTTCCAGATGTTATCTGTAATAATTCGAATGGAATCATATATAGCTTTAACTAGGAGATTTTACTACTTATGGAACAGGATTCACAATTAATTCAATGTATCAATTATTCTCACTGCTCCATTGATTATCTCTGGTACAAAGAGACTTGCACTAACTCCACCGGCTAGTTTACACAGTAGTTGACCAAAATTTCTAAACCCATTAGCACATCCTGCCAAATCTTGATGAGATTGGTCATTGACTCTGGCTGGTTCCCATTTACCATAAAAACCATAAGCAAGCATTATAGATATCGGGGCTGTCAAAGCAAGTAGGCCAGTAGGTATATTTTCAATATTTATAAATTTACTCGCGATGTGCCCAATGACTGCTACGCCTGCTATTTGTGGTACTTCATATATTAGGAAATCAATTTTTCACCGTTTGGGTTTTTGATGGGCTTGAAGACATATTACTCGGAATCAGTAAAAAACCAGACCAGTAGTAATTTTAATTGTGGGACGAGGGAGGAGTCAGTAACTGTGAGCACTGCGGAATTAATTAAAGTTTTGGGTGAAGAAGTTGAGTGGGTTTGTGGTGATTTTCTTAATTGAAGAAAAGGGCAGTGGTTGCAGGCGACAAAGCTACTCCAGCCAGAGTGTAAAGTAGTCTAGGCAAGTTTTCTGGTCGTTTTACCTCTTGTACAGCTTTATTAGCTAATTCCATGAATGCGGTGTCATCTTCAAGTGGTTTACATTTCCATCTGCCCAAAATGTAGCCTATAGCACCCATAATAGTTGCGGCTCCCGTAAGACTGAGAGTTGTTTGTGGTTCAAAATTTGCATTGGATATGTTCATAATGGCAGTTCCTGCACTGAGCCCTGCTCCAAACATCCCTAATGATTTGACTGTATTAATTGTCATTATCGCTTTTGTTAAAATTTGAATTAAGACCTCGGCTAAGGATATTTCCTACAGACTTGGTTATTTTAGCAAGAGTAAACATAGCTATCCCATCCCCGCGATTTTTGGCAATATATGAATTAAATCCTGTGATTGCATACGTTAATAAAATTAACATTTCGTTTAATCCGTTTTCAACAGAGGTTGGTAATGAGTCTCCATGGAGTTCGGTCAAGTCAAATTCTGCTGCTGTCATATATGCACATACTGTAGCTAGTGTTGCGATTGATAGTGGAACCACGCCTCTTTTCCCAAGTAAATCACCTGCGATAGAAATAAGTGAGATTGTAAGTAAATTTCTTCCAAGTCCTTCAAGTCCTGTTACTGGTTCTAGGTATTTGAGATTTTTAAATACTAGTGTGCCGAGCGGAAGTGTGGCGATTGCGACGCCTTCAAGTATCCAACGTAATTGTTGTTTCCCTATGGTGTTGTGGTCTAGCTCTGTACCAGGAGCAGGCTTTAAGAAATCAGGTTTCCCCATGATTTATATCTCGAGATATAATATACAATTATATCACGACTATATATTTTTGTGTTTTTTTATACACAACGAAAATAAACTCGATTTTCATCTCAAAACCCTTGCACAACATTTTAAAATTTTGTAAACTAGTGGTGAAAGATGGTGAAAAGTGGAAAATTTCAGTCTCTTGCACAGATTGAAATTCAAGTTTGTACTATTAAATATTTTTACTAATCTCCGCTATCCTTTTAGATAGCGAGACAAATAACTGCCCACTAAATATTTCACCTCAATTACTTCGTAATTTGAGGTTGAGTATCTCCAAATTCACTTTTCTCCATCATGCTTTTAGGAAGTTTTGAGACAAAGGTTACAGACAAAAACAGGATTGCTATACCAAAAAAACTGAGGTCTGAGCTCGACGACAATTTAATACTTGCCAGGGGTTATGAGGGCTGTGTTCTTCTTCTAGATGGGAAAAGATGGGGTTCGCTACTAGATTTAATAGCGAAAGAACCTATTCTAAACCAGTCAGTTAGGGACACTTTTAGATTTATTATTGCGGGTGCTTTTGAAATAGAAATTGATAAGCAGGGGAGATTTGTTGTCCCGCAAACTTTGAAAGATTTTGGGGCACTCGAAAATGATGTTGTGATATTAGGTATGAGAGATTGGGTTGAAATATGGGACAAAGAGAAATGGGCAACTAAGCTCAAAGAGATCACAAAATCTGCAGACGATATTGCTGAAAGGTTAATGAAACTAAACAATGACTAAACATAAGCCAGTATTACTAAAAGAAGCAGTAGACGGATTAGAAGTGAAAGGTGGTGAAACATATATTGATGTGACACTTGGCGGTGGAGGACAT
>CAZZFI010000024.1:0-9877 GCA_964653475.1 uncultured Candidatus Saccharibacteria bacterium
TCCATTAAACCGGGTATCCAGACCTGTTCTGTACGATGATATTGCATCTCCCCTAAACGTTCTGGTGAGTGCACTATCGAGTGGGTCTTCATCCGGTTTTATATAATCGGCTGGTTGAGAAGTTGCCATAATAAACCTTAGAGACTCTCTGCCATCCGCGCTTCCATTCTCCAGATCAGTATTAAAAGTATGAGAACCACTATAGCACAGTGCATTTAAAATATTCCTATAATAAATTAAAAGATTATTTGTGTTCCGAATAATATTCGGCGAGGCCATTCCACGAGTATCGGTTTCCATGTTTATAGAAACATGTCCCGCGTTCATCAACCAGTGTCTCAGGTCATTTATCTCTTCCATTATTTGTGTCAGCCCACCTGGGTATCCATTATTTTGGGCTATTTGTTCCCAAGCGTTTTTGGTTTCTTTTGGAACAAAATGAAGGTTATTTTTCATCGCTTCCATAAGCTGACCTCCAACAAATTCTACATATACACCATATTTGGAAGGATACGCTGAAGTCAGAGATTCATACCCATAGGTATTTATATATATATCTGGACTTGTCCCTGCTAGGTTTACAAGCATTCCTTTTTCATGTGCTTTGTTAACTACATTGATCATTATTTCTCTGTACATTTCCATCAAGTGTCTTGTATCTGTAACAGGATTTTCTGGTTGTAGTTCTCTCTGACAATTTAACAATTCAATCATCCCTTCTTGAAGCATTTCTTGCATAAGATCTCCAAATGCATCCGTGTCTAATGTGGAGAAATTAAACTCGAATTCTGCCCCTAGAGTGGGGGTTTCGGGATCAAGGTTGTGGGCAATATTCGTATTTGCTAGTTCTATTTCCCATTCCTGAACACCATTTTCCCCTCGCGTAGAGTCGACCATATAGGCTGCAACTTCACTTCCTTGGAAGACCCCCGGATCTGACTGCTTTTGGACGCCTGTAATTTGTTTCTCATCATTTGGATTTGTTATGGCTACCCTTCTCCAGTCTGTAGAAGGAACCGTGACAAAATATTCTTGACCAGCCAAAGTTCCTTCTTCAACTTTTAATACGGCTACTATTGCACCATTTGGATTTCCATTGGCATCGAATCCATCAAATACTTCGACATTGCCATATTTACCTAATTCAGAAATAAGATCAGAAACTGTAAGGAACGCACCCTCGGTTTTCATGGTTTCTGTTTTTACAGGTATTGTGATGTGGTCTGTTTGGCTCATGAAAATAAAAAAAAACCGCCTTTCGGCGGGATAAATAATAGTTCATACAATCCTCCGCCGAGTTAACGGTTTCTAAAGAGGATAATAATGTATGAACTGAAACTTTTCATTTTAGAAAAAAGATTTTGATGATTATATCACTGAAATATAGACTAGGCAATAAAATTTTATGAATATTTTTGAATTTTTTTAATTAGTCCGATAGACAGCTCTAGGCTTGGATCGAAAGAATCTAGAAAAAGAAACTCGTTTTTGGTGTGCTCCCCTCCTCCGGTCGGTCCCAAGAAATCAAGTACTGCTATTTCGGTGTTAAATGCTGTGAGTCTATTCATATCGGATGCCCCACCTTTATGAACGAATCCGACGTCTATGTTAATTTCGTCTCCGACATTTTTTGCGAGACCGAAGAGCTTTTTGTTTTGTACACTTTCTTCTACAGGGAAACCTGAAACAAGAGGCTCCAAGTCTAACTTTACGAGGGGGTCGCTGCTTGTAAGATTCTCGATCTCATTTTTGATTCGATGATACTCGTCTACATTATCAAGCCTTGCGTCAAATACTATTTCGGCTTCTGGAGATATTATGTTCAGCGCTTCTCCTCCACGAAATATTCCTACATTGGTGGTTGTCCCGTACTGATAGTTTGCCAAACCAATAACCTTAGTTGCTTGGTTTATTAGCTCATGTATTGTGCTGTGGCGTTCTTCTTTTCTGTATAAAGCTCCCGAATGTCCACCGGGTCCTTTTGCTTTTAATTTGTAGGCGAGTATTCCTTTACGTTTTGTTACGAGGAGTTTTTCTCTAGGATTTGGTAATTCGTCGACACTCCCCTCGCCTTCGTAAACAAGTAAATTGTCGATTTCGGTCGCAATGTTTTGGAAATCAGGATAGGAACTCGTCATGAAATGTTCTTCTTCGCTAGTGAAAAGAAGTGAGATATTTTGGAAGTCCCCTGATTTATGAAGCGATTTTACTGCTTCGAGAATCACTATGATTCCGGCCTTCATATCTGCTGTTCCAGGACCGAATAATTTATCTCCAGAAACCTCTATCCTGAAATCTTTAATATCTGGATAAACAATATCAAGATGACCGGTTAAAGTAATTTTTGGTTTATCAGTTTTCCATATTTTACTTTTTCCTAATAATATGGGAGCTAGATCTGGGTCAGTGCTTGGATATTCTATCCAGTTGATAGGGAGTTCTTTCAAGTATTCTTTAACAAAATTTTGCGCTTTGATTACACCTTCTTTCTTGAAAGCATAAGAGTCAATTTTTATTAACTCAATAAGTTTTTGGAGAACTTCATTTTTCATACTTGTTTTATCTGATAAGTGATTTTACTAAAATTCTTACGAAACTCATATAGCAACCGAGCTAAAACATCTAGGCACCTGCTCGAGATTGTTTTATCTGCAATAAATCCTTATAATATCTATGCTTATGTAGATACAGATGAAATATACCTCAAAATTTAGAACAAAAAAGAGAAAAAGTTCTAAGACTTCGGGAGCCAAGGTGCGTACCTACTCTAGTCAGAACTGGCTCAAAAAATCCAAAGTTGGCAAAAATGCCGATAAAAAGAAAAGGGGCAAAAAAGGAATGAACAAGAAAGTGAAGAAAGTATTGTATATGCTGATATTGTTTTTGATTGTCGGTTTCTTTGTCGGTCTCATAGGTGTTCTCACATATGTCCAGTCTTTAACAGAAGATTTGCCTAGTCCTGATAAACCATTTGGACCAAAAAATTCAGCTAGCGAAATCTATGATCGAAATGGAAAACTTCTCTACCGTGTATTCGCCGATCAAAACGCTGACCCAGTAGACATAGAAAAAGTCCCAGAATTATTAAAATGGTCTTTCCTTGCTGCTGAAGATATAGATTTTTATAGTCACCCAGGCGTTGATGTACCTGGAGTTGTGAGATGCGGACTCAGGTATTTCACTTCCGGTAGTGCTACTTGCGGAGCTAGTACAATCACTCAACAGCTTATCAAACTCACAGCTCTCAGTAGCGAAAGAAAAATCGAAAGAAAAGTTAAAGAAATCATCTTAGCCTTGCAGATTGAACAAGAAAGAGATAAAGAAGAAATACTAGAGATGTATTTAACTATTGCTCCTGAAGGAAGTAATATTTATGGTGTAACTTCTGCTTCCAAGTTTTATTTTGACAAAGAGTTAGATGAACTAAATCTTGCAGAAATGGCTGTTATTGCAGCAATTCCTCAGGATCCATCAAGGCTTTCACCTACTAAGTCAGCAAATCCCGAAGAAGCTCAGAAAAGAGTAAAGGCAAGACAAGAATATGTTCTTAATCAGTTAGAACGCTACCGAGAAAAAATTAATAAAGAAATTGAAAAATCTACAGAAGAAAAAGAAACTCTCACTCAAGAGATGATTGATGAAGCAAGAGATTATGAATTAGCATATAAGGAGCCAAAGTTTGAAATCAAAGCCCCTCATTTTGTTTTCTACGCACAGAAACTACTTCAACAAAGAGGATATAATAATGGTGAACCCTTTACTCTAGGCGAACTTGAAACTCAAGGTCTCAGAATCCACACTACTCTCGATAGCGATTATCAGCAGATTGCAGAAGAACAAGTAAAAAAAGGGGTTGATACTTATGGTAAGCAATTTGGTGCTTCTAATGCTTCACTTGTAGCGGTAGACCCTAAGACGGGAGAAGTGTTAGCTATGGTAGGTTCTTATGACTATTTTGATAAAGAGTCTCCAGAAGGTTGTACAGTTGGTTTAGATTGTCGATTTGAGCCTAAAGTTAACATTGCAGACACTTTGCAGTCATACGGATCATCTATGAAAAGTATGGTCTTCTACAAGGCTATTATGGATAAGATTATCTACCCTGGTTCTATTTTGCCCGACATTCCTATCCAGTTAGGTAATTACACTCCGAAAAACTACGAAGGTGGTTTTATAGGAATTAATGCTGCAAGACACCATCTTGTCGAGTCTAGAAATATCCCGACAATAATTTTGATGGAAACAATGGGGGTAGATAACTTTATCAAAGAAATGGAAAAATGGGGTTACACTACTTTTAATAACCCGCAAGGATATGGCCCTGCTATATCAATTGGTGGGGCAGATATCAAACTTATCGAACACGCACAAGCATACGGAGTTCTCGCAAACGAAGGTAAATTTACACAACACGAAGTTATTATGAAAATTGAAGATAAAAGTGGCGAAGTACTGTATGAACATAAACCTGAATCTGCTCAAGTTGCTGATCCTAGAGGTGTCTACCTCGTTAATCATATGCTAAATGGAGTAAACAGAGGTCCTGGAGTCAGCTGGGATGGTCGAGATGTCGCAGGAAAAACAGGTACATCTGAAGGTCAAAGAGAGACACTCTTTGCTACATACACCCCCGAAATTGTGGTTGTTGGATGGTTAGGAAATAACAACAATGAAGGTATGCGATACGGAGCTTCTGGTTTGACCTCTGCAAAACCTTGGGTATCAGAATATCTCAGAAGAATAGGTGATTCTATTCCCAAAACTCCTTTCCCACGACCAGAAGGAATTGAGTTTTCTTATGCAAACTGTATTTCTGGTGAAAATGAACGTTGTGAAGGAATAAACGGAGATTTGGCGATAAGAGGCTTCAAGGTTCCGGCTTATGTAGAATTCACTCAAGCTGTAGTTTGTGTTGACCAACCTGATCACCTAGCAAGAGAAATTGATATACAACTAGGACAATCAACAAAAGTGAACATTTCTAAATACACCATGCCGAAAAAAGAGCTTCAAGTATTCCTAGATAAATTCCTAGAAGAAAGTGATAATTACTCAAAAGTGCCAACAGAACAGTGTACTATAAACAGAAACCCGTCAGGAAAAAGCGAACCTTGGGCTAATATACTCTCCCCTTCGGATGGATCTGTACTGGGCAATAATGTGGTAATAAAATACGAAGCGTTTTCTCCGGAAAGTGAAGTTGACAGAGTTGAGTTTTACTTAAATAACACTTTGCTTGGTAAATCAAACAATACTTCTGGAAGTGCTACATTTGATGTAGGCTCACAGTCTCCCGGAACAAAAGAGCTGAAAATTCAAGTATTCGATAAAGGAGGGAAAAGCGGTAATTCGTCAATTTCAGTAGAGGTGTTGGGGGAAATTACTATCAGCTCGCCCGCAGAAGGAGCTACTGTAACTAAAGGAGATTCTGTTAATGTTAATTTCAGTTATTCAGGCGGTAATTTAAACAAGCCAGAGCTTCTAATAGACAACAAAGTAGTCCCAAAATGTTTTCAGACAAAATGTACTTGGAAGGTTGAAAGTGATCCTGGTCAAGCAAAAATCAAAGTGAGAGGCCGGAAATCAGGAGAAACCATAGATTCTAAAATAATAAACGTCACAGTACTTCCTGGAGAAGTCCCTTCCACGTAATTTCTAAACGGTTGAAGACTAATCTCTTAATTGGAGTTTGAGTTTGTTTTCTAGTTCTCCAGTTACATACTTAGTCAATTTCCCTACTTCTTCATCAGTCAGAGTCTTACTATCGCTTTGAAAAACCATAGTCAAAGTGATACTGGACTTGTTTGCTTTTGTATCTTTGTATACGTCTTTGACTTTAAGTTCTTTGAGTAGTGGAAGATCTAAACTGGAAATGATGTCTCGAATATCTTGATAAACCACTCCTTCTGATAACCAGCAACTTAGATCACGTTCAACTGCGGGGAAATTAGTTAATTGTTTGTAAGACGGTTGTTGTCCAGTTAGCGGAATTAAAGTTTCTAAGTCAAGCTCTAGCATAGCAATCTCCCCTCTTATCTCAAAATTGAACAACGCTTCAGGATGAGCAACGCCAATTGTTCCTATTTGTGTTTTATCGATTGAAACAGTAGCTATTTTATATGGATGAAATGCTTCTTTGTGGATTGATCTGCCTCCTTCTGAATATCTGAACTCAACATTTAGGGTACGACTCAAATTCTCGAGAACTCCTTTAATTGAAGTGAAAGAATCTTGATTTTCATCTAAGATATTCATCACCACTCCAAGTGTCCAAGGCTGGATATGCAAGTTTTCTTTGTCTAAATCTTTGTATACTACTCTGCTTATTTCAAATAAATTGAATCCTAAATGTTCTGGTTGGTTTTTAGCGACATTCCCAAGAAGGCTTGGTAAAAGCGAATATCTAACTAAGCTAAGCTCTGGTGCTAGGGGATTAGAAATTTTTAGAGAATTTTTAACCTCTAACCTTGTTTTTCGAAGGTCTTTCTCACCGATGAATGTGTAGGATTTTACTTCGTGAAATCCAAGTCCAGCGAGAGCAGTTGTTATAGTTCTGATTAGTTTACTTGGATTATATGATGAGGGAGGAATTAGTTCGGCAGTAGGGACCTTTGGAACAAGATTTTCAAAACCGTAAACTCTTGCTACTTCCTCAATAAGGTCTTCTTTTATGTTTAGATCACGCCTAAATGTGGGTATGTTAAACACAACAGTAGGTTGAATTTCGTTATTGGGATTTGATCCCCCACTCTCTTCTTCTTCGACTAGTCCAAATTTTTCTAAAATCTCTACAATCTCGTATTTAGAAAGATTAAGAGAAAGCATTCTATTTACTAGGTTGATATCTAATTCGATGGTTTTGGGGACATCGGGGTTTGGATAGTAGTCAAAAGTATCCGAGCCCAGTTCTCCACCAGCAAGATCAGAAATTAGTGTTAGGGCTACTTGCAAAACAGGAACTGTTATATTTGGATCGAGTCCTTTTTCGAATCTAGTACTTGCTTCTGTGCGATGACCAAGATTTCGTGAAGTTCGTCTGATGTTATACATGTCCCATGTAGCAGCCTCGAGAATGATTGATTTTGTTTCAGAAGTGATCTGACTTTTGTCTCCGCCCATAATCCCTGCGATATCTTCTACTGTGCTACCGTCTGTGATTACCAGCATATCTTTATCAAGTTCGCGGAGGTTTCCATCTAGAGTTTTAACTTTTTCTGAAGATTTTGCTTTTCTGACAATGAGTTTGTTTTTATCGAGTTTGTCGTAGTCGTAAGCGTGAAGGGGCTGACCTTGATCAAGCATCACATAGTTTGTAATATCGACAACATTGTTTATACTTCGCTCTCCAACTGCGCTAAGTCGTGATTGCATCCACAGAGGAGAAGGTTTAATTTCTATATTGTTAATCAAAATCGCGCTGAACCTTTTAACAAAGTTTTCTTTGACGTCTATTTCTATGTCTAAAGATTTTCCTTGTTCGGTTGGAATCATGCTTCCCAAATTCTCGTCGTTTTCGAAAATTTCCAGCGAAAATATTGCTGCGACTTCGCGTGCAATTCCTTTGTGAGAGAAACAATCGCTTCTATGGGAAATTGATTTGTTTTCGATCTCGTAGACTAAGTCTGAGAGTACTTCAGTCAAATCAGTTCCTGGAGAAATATTATTTTCGAGAATCAAAATTCCATCATGTTCATCACTAAGTCCAAGTTCTCTAGGAGAACAAAGCATTCCTGCAGACTCAACTCCACGGATAGTTGTTGACTGAATTTCTATTGTCTTTCCGTTTTCTCCATACACTTTTCCACCAGGAAGACACACTGCAACTTTTGCTTTTTCGGTTACATTGGGAGCCCCGCAGACGATTTGTAGTTTTTCTTTGTCATCAGTTGTTACATGACAAATCAAGAGTTTTTCACTATTTGTGTGTTTTTCGACTCTGATGACTTCTCCAACTACGACGTTTTCAAGCTCTTGGCGAACGGGGATGATCTGCTCTACTTCGGCAAGGCATTTCGTAAGACCTTCTGCGATATCTTCTGGAGAAACAGAATTAAGATCAGGAATATATTTTTGTAACCATTTATGAGAAATTAACATCGCTCTATATTCAAAGTTAGAACTGTTTCAAAAAATCCAATTTGCCACTATTAAAATGTCGGACATCTTCGATGTTGTATTTGAGCATTACAAGTCTTTCTAATCCAAATCCCCATGCAAATCCGCTGTATACGTTGGGATCAATACCCCCCATTTCAAGCACTCTAGGATGAATCATTCCGCAACCAAGCACTTCCAGCCATCCTGTTTGTTTACATACAGCACAACCATTTCCATCGCAGAGGATACATGTTAGTGACATCATTCCTCCTGGTTCGACAAACGGGAAAAAGTCTGGAGTGAACTTTACATCTACTTCTCTTTCAAAAAATTCGCTAAAAAATGTTTTTAGGGTTCCGAGCATATGGTTCAAGCTTATTCCTTTGTCTACATAAATTCCTTCGACCTGATGAAATGTGTGTTCGTGTCTAGCGTCTGTTGCTTCATTACGAAAACATTTTCCCGGAACTACAACTCTGATCGGTGGTTTGACACTTTGCAATACCCGGTTTTGCATAGAGGAAGTATGTGTGATCGCAATCTGTCCATCTTCAGTCCAAAATGTATCCCAACTATCTCTGGCAGGATGCCCTTCGGGGAGGTTGAGGGAGCTGAAGTTGTGATAATCATCATCGATTTCGTATGGATAACGGATTTGGAAACCCATCTTTTGGAAAATGTCTTCAGTTCTCCATAACATTTGAGTTACTGGGTGTATGTGTCCGTTTTTAGGTTCGTATACAGGCAATGTTACATCGATCTGTTCGTCTTTGGGAATTGAACTGTATTTGTCTTTCAGAAGTTTTTGGTGCTTTTCATCTAACAGATTAGTAATTTTTACTTTTGTTTGATTTGCAGTGCTGCCGAGAGTTTTTCTTTCATCATGAGAATAGTTCTTTAAATCTTTCAGGATAGCTATGAGCTGAGATTTTCGACCAAGATAAGTAGTTTTTAGAAGTTCAATTTCTTTTAGATCTGCTACAGAATTGATCTCGGAGAGAGCTTTTTCTTGAATGGAGTTAATCTCCGTGAGAGCCTTTTGTAGGTCAGGTTTTGGTGAGCTCATATATCAAAATATTGGCGCTTTTTATTTTTTGACTGCGTTTACTACTTCTGCAAAAATTTCTTTGTTGTGCAGTCCAAGTTCTGCAAGCATTTTGCGGTTTAGTGCGATTTTGTTCGTTTCGAGAGCATGAATAAACTGACTGTATTTCATATCATGCTCAGCAAGAGAAGCATTTATTCTTTGTATCCAAAGTCTGCGGAAATCCCCTGCTCTTTTTTTTCTGTGAGCGAATGAATATTGACCGGAATGAAGCAATGCTTCTTTTGCTCTTCGGTAAAGTTTGGAATAAGAAAGTCTGAAACCTTTTGTTTGTTTTAAGACTTTGTTATGTTTTTTATTTTTAACACTTCCCCTTTTAACTCTCATGACAATAAACTAATAATTTTTTTGGATTCAGCCTTACTTGAAAGTGATTTAGAACCTTTCTTTCGTGACTTTTGAAGAGAAGTTTTATTTGCTTTCAGATGAGCATTATCTCCTTGTCTGTTATGCATCAGTTTCCCTCTTCTGGTTAATTTAAACCTTTTAGATGTCGCTTTGTGTGTTTTCTGTTTGTTTTTCATCTTTATTAATAACTTTTTTTACCGGTCTTATAATTAATGATAGATCTCTTCCGAAAAATTTCGCAGGTTGATCATATTCTATTTTACCTTCTAGTTTAGTCAATACTTTCTGAAGTGTTTCGTCAAGCTGTTCTCGACTAACCCTACCTTT
>CAZZFI010000025.1:0-9672 GCA_964653475.1 uncultured Candidatus Saccharibacteria bacterium
TCTCCTGACACAGCTGAAAGTCCTACAGAACCAAGCAATATGTAAGGAAGGCGTCGAGTATCTAAAAATTCACCCAATACTTTGACTGTATTGTAAAGACTCCCTTCTGTCCCAACAAACTCTGATTCCATCAGAATAAGATTTTCAGAACTATACTCTGATTATACTATAACTGATATATATGGATGGTAAAATAGAAAGACAAATTCCCCGCTCAAATCAAATTCTCACTACTCCCCGAAACCAAAACAATCCCATTCTCTAAAATTGAGAAAATAATTACTAGGTATAAAAAGGGGATATTTCCCCACATGGAGTTAGATGAAAAACAGGCAAAAGAGGTATTACAGAATATAAATCTTTATGAAGTTTCGGTGGATTTCTGTTTGCAGTGGCTTTTGGGGTACTTCTTAAAAAGAGTGAAAAACCATGTATGGAAATCGCTCAACTCTTCCCTATTTACACTAATTAGTTACAAACTAATACCCAAGAGCCGTTGACGGGGAGTTAAAGTAGTCTAAACTTCGCATTCCGACGCCCAGTTCTTCTTTTACTTCTCTTTTAATCGCATCTTCAAATGTTTCTCCCAACTCGACAAATCCCCCAGGGGTATCTAATTTACCTTTATTAGGATTAATAGCCCGAGTAGCTAATAGGATTTTACCATCCTTCGAAAGTATTAACGCCGATACAGTAGGGTTCGGGTTTATATAATGCAAATAACCACAGTTTCTACATTTACACGCATTACCTTCATTTTCTGTTATATCTCCGCACCGAAGACAGTACTTATATACTTCGAGTGGATCCATTATGCCAACTGTTCTTCCACCCACTGCCAGTTAACAACGTTCCAGAATGCTTCGATATATTCTGGTCTGCGGTTTTGATATTTTAGATAATACGCATGCTCCCAAACATCAATACCTAGAAGTATTTTGCTGTCGTTGTTCTCGGAAATTGGATTATCTTGGTTTGCAGTATTTAAGATTGATAATTTTCCGTTCGTATCAGATACCAACCATGTCCAACCACTGCCAAAGAGAGCTAAAGCTTTTTCTGAAAACTCTTTTTTGAAATTCTCGGGACTTTGATATTCCTTTTCGAGTGCGGATTTGACTTTACCATCTTTTAATTCACTTTTTGGGGAAAGCATTTGCCAAAAAAGCATGTGATTATAATATCCACCTCCATGATTTCGCACTGCCATTCGAATCTCTCCTGGGACATCGGAGAGGTTTGCGAGTAGTTTCTCTATTGAGCGATCTGCTAAATCTGGATATTTTTCTAGAGCAGAATTAAGTTTTTCTATATAGGTCGCATGGTGTTTTGTGTGATGGATTTCCATCGTTTTAGCATCAAAATATGGTTCGAGCGCGTCGTAGGAATACGGAAGTGAAGGTAGCTGAAAATTGGCCATAGGTAAATTATATAAAAATTTAAATAATTGTGTTTATATTTTTACTTTCGTGACAAATTCGACAAACCTATCTATGAACACATTAAGTCGTTTTCTAGTTTCTTCGTCTGTCATCTCTCCATTATCATCAAACACGTTTTGTGCTTGTAATACTGGTAGTCTATGTGCTGAATTAACCCTAAAACCAACAATTGTTGCCATAAGCATGAGTTGATTCTGAGATCTTACTGTTCCAAACCTACCATCCGAAGCGCCCATTATTCCTAAGGGCTTATCTAGGATAAATGGTTTTGAGTAACTTCTACTTAACCAGTGCATAAGGTTAGCAACCGGTGCTGGAATTGTGTTGTTGTATTCCGGCGTAGAAATAATCAACGCATCCGCAGATTTCGCCTGCTCTAGAAGTTCTTTAACACTGCCCGGAAGATCAGACTCTAAATCTTCGTTAAACATCGGAAGGTCATTTAGTTCTCTGTAAACAAATTCGACATTTTCAGGGGGAAATTTTATTGCGGTTTTGGCGAGTAGTTTGTTATATGAGCCTTTCCTAAGACTGCCGGGGATCACGAGTATCTTCATATACTTAGCTCCATAAAATTATTTATCGGGGTAATTCAGTTTAACATATATTCTTAACAAGCCGAAGATTGAATCGGCAATGATCCTCTAAAAGTCTACCCAAGTATGTTTTCTCTAAAAATTCTTCAGAAAAGTTTCGGATAGCCCATCTCTACAGAAAGACGGTTTATGTCTTCCCTGGCTTGCTGTACATAACCACCATATTTGTCGCAGTGAGTTCCACAGTAATAAAACTGTCCATATACCGGATCGTTGAAAAACTTTTCACCGTAAAAAGGCAAATTCATAAGTTTGTATGTAATTTCATCAATAGCTGTTTCATAGTCTCTAAAAATCACTCTGTTTGAGCCGGCTCCGCCCCAGCCCCAGCAATTTTTTTGTCTGTCAGACATTGCCAAAGTGCAAAGCCTTGTTTCTATATATCCGATTGCTGGCAGAAGTGTGCAGTCTTTTGGTGCTCCGTGTTTTTCGCACGCTTTGACAAAGTGTTTTCCATAGCCTGCAAGTGGGGAGTTGTTTCTCGCAAAGTACTCGTCAAAGACCTTTACTCTGTGGTCAAAATCATTATTTACCCTGATAACTCCTTCTTTTGTACCGAGTTCTACTGTTTTGTTAATCTTTATTGCATACCTCTCTCTTATCTGTGCTTGCGAATGTTTTGTCAAAATTGGAAACACCAAAGCTACGATCATCAAGAAAGAAATTGTTGCAAGAACTATCTTCTTTGTCATAATCAAAAACTACTTGTTAATAACTGAATCTTTGCTGTGATGTCGCCTTCCAGATCGAGTTCTTTAGCTCTTTCAAATGCCGGCGAAGCATTTTCCAAATCCCCGTCTTCAAATAACATCACTCCTTTATAATAGTGTACGATTGCAGTCTTGTTGTCAACCTGTTCGGCTTCTTGGATAAGGTTTTGGGCTTGTTGTTTTCTATCGAGATGAAATGCTGTGTACGCTGAAAGTGCTTTATACCTTGCCTGTTCAGAACCGGATAATAAAGCATAGTCTTTCTCACTCTTTTTAATTATTGTATCCGCTTGGTTATACCTAGCTTTTTCTAGTAGGGATTCAATTACAACAAGGTTTTGTTCTGTAGGAATTTCTAGTTTTGATGCATGGTTTGAGTATAGGGTTTCAATTGAATCGTATTCTTGGTTTTTGTATAAAATTTCTAGAAGGCTTTGGTATTGCCTTAGTGACAAATCAAGGTCTGGGCTTTTGACTGATTCGTCAACAAGAGTAGCTGCGTTTTCGAAATCATCTTGCAAATAGTACACCTGTATTAAAAAAATTTTAGCATCCAAGTTGTCTGGATTAATTTCAAGCACTTTGTTGAAAGTTGCTTGCGCTTGAGTCAGTTGATTTGTATAGAGCTGAATCAAACCCTGATAAATATACCCTGTCTCGTAAAATTCGTTTTCTTTGAGAAGTGTTGTTGTAGGTAACTGTGCGAGTTCAAATTGATTGAAATTTAGTAGTACATATACAATTCTGCTTAAATTGTGTACAGTTTTGGCTTTTTCATATCCTGTAAGAGCCATGCGAAGTTCTTTTGCTAGTTCGCGATTTTTATCACTACTCGAGCTACTTTTCAAAATCATATCTGCTGATTTCGCAGTATCTTCCAGATTCAAAATCGCAGACATCAGGTAAAGATCACTATCGAAATTCGACTCTTCTAAGGAGTTAAACAAGGTTTCAAGTCCCTCTCTGTCCGACCTCAGCGATAGTATTCGGATCTTTCCTTTTAAGGCTTCATTATTACCCGGATCTACAGATGACGATCTTTCAAACCATTCAAGCGAATCTGAAAAGTTCCCTTGTTTAATAAGAATTTCTCCGATTGCGTTAGAAATATCTACTGAAGAAGAAGCATTGTAGCCATCATACAATGTAGAAAGCGCGATTTCTCTGTTCCCTTTTTTGAGATTTATCTCTGCAATCGCAAGATAGTAATTTGGATCTTGTGGATAATTTGCTCTCCCCTGCTCAAACTCATTTAGCGCTTTAGAGTACTCCATATTTGCGAGGTACTGCTGACCTCTCAAGAGATACTCACTTGAATCCTTCGATGATTTACATCCTGTTAAGAAAATTAACACTGCGAATATTATGAGTAGTTTTTTCATTTTGTGAATTATTCTATACCAGTATAAAACATTTGACCGACCTTGTGTGTATCTACTCCGATATAGAACATGGGGTCAATTGGAGGAGGCGGACTTTGTCTAGAAGAAAGGTCGTACACTCCAAAATGGAGATGTACTACACGGTTTTCTGGAGCGAAAGAACTTTTGTTTCCTTGATATCCCACAAGCTCGCCTTTTTCTACTCTCTGACCGAGTTTGAGTTGATGATAAGCTTCGCCTGTTTCACCATCTCCTAAATGTGAGTATAGAATTTTTACGTTTAGAGAAGGAACTTTTCCTCGGTAAGCTTCGGGTAGAGTGTCGCAACGGATTTCGATCTCTTCATTTGCTGGTTTGTAATTCGCGACATAGCCACTACAAGCAGAGTAGACAGGATAACCCATTTTTGTTTTATTAAGTCCGGTGCCATCCATATTTGTCCAGATGTCTATTCCGGGATGTATTTCAGGTAAATACAAAAAGTTTTTGTGTCCAGCCACACCATTTGTAGGGACAAGAAATGGTGGAGAAAGCTCATCGTCTTTGTATCCTCTATATCCTTCGACTGAAAACACTCTACCCGAATTTGTGATCGAAGTATCTACAACTTTTCTGAAACTTTGATTGTGGAGGAACTTATCTACTGGAAGAATAATTGATACTACTCTTCCACCCATAGTGTTTATACTTCTGTAAGTAGTATCGGGACCGAGTAAAATTACTGAATACACTAATGAAAGTGAGAATCCCAAGATCAAGACCAGAGTTGCTATCAGGAATTTTTGCATACTAAAATATATCAGGAAAAATACTCTGTGGAAAATATTTGAGTTAATTCTTTCTGTAAGTAGTTGGAAAGATTTAGTGTATAATTATCCAGCTATGGGAAACACTCAGAAAATACGAAATTTCGCTATTATTGCGCACATTGATCACGGCAAATCTACACTTGCCGATCGAATCCTTGAAAATACAGGAGCAGTAACATTACGCGAAAGCAAAGACAGGATGATGGACACTCTGGAACTTGAACAAGAAAAAGGCATAACTATAAAACTTCAGACAGCTCGCATGCTCCATAAATATCAAGGTCTGATAGATGAATTCAAGTCTGATGAGCCATACGTTTTGAATTTAATTGATACTCATGGTCACGTAGATTTCGGATATGAAGTGTCGCGATCTCTTTCCGCAGCTCAGGGCGCAGTACTTCTTGTTGATGCTACTCAAGGAATCCAGGCACAGACAATTACCAATGTTTATAAAGCTATGGAATATGACTTGGTTGTAATTCCAGTAATTAATAAGATTGACCTTCCAAATGCAAATGTGCCTGCTTTGATTCAAGAGCTACAATCTGTTTTCGATTTTAATAAAGATGAAATACTGTTAACTTCAGGGAAAACAGGAGAAGGTATCCCTGATTTGTTATCAGCAATTGTCGAAAAAATACCAGCACCAGAAGACACTTCCAACAAACCATTGAGAGCTTTAATATTTGATACATTTTTTCATGAGCATAAAGGTGTTATAGCTGAAGTTTTTGTGAAAGACGGAAGGATTGAGAAAAACAAGGAGCTTTATCTCCTTGGTTCAAAGATTGCTCTTGATCCGATCGAAATCGGGCATCTCTACCCTGCTATGAAAGTTAATGATCAAATCGAGAATGGAGAAGTTGGATATATCGCAACTGGTCTTAAAGATATTAGGGATATTCATGTTGGCGACACACTAACCGAAAAAGTTGTATTTGAAAAACAAGAGATCGAGCCGTTGTCCGGATATAGAGAAGTAAAGCCTATGGTTTTTGCGAGTGTATTTCCAATTGATAGCGAAACTTACAATGATTTTAGAGATGCTCTAGAAAAATTGGCACTAAACGATGCTGCTCTTACTTATAAAAAGATTCATTCTCAAGCCCTAGGTTCTGGTTTTCTTTGCGGATATTTGGGACTTCTACACCTTGAGGTTGTCCAAGAAAGGCTTGAAAGAGAGTTCGATATTGACCTTATCACAACTTCTCCCTCAGTTGAGTATTTACTAACATTAAACACAACTGACTACTCCAAACTTCCAAACTTTAATAACGCTAATCTTATGGAAGATGGGAGGTATATAGTGAGAACAGCTTCAGAATTTCCCGATCCTACTCTTATATCAAAAGTAGAAGAACCTTGGAACAAAATCGAAATTATCACACCAGAAAAATATATCGGAGCAATCATGGAACTTGCGATTTCCCACAGAGCAATTTACAAGAATATGACTTATATAAGTGACCAACTTCTGCATAGTCAAAGACATGTAAGCCTGCAGTACGAAGTCCCGACCGCAGAGATCATAACTACGTTCTTTGACAAGCTGAAATCAGTTTCTCAAGGCTATGCTTCTTTAGACTACGAATATTTAGAACATAGAGAAAGTAAAATTGTAAAAGTATCAATCCTCGTAAATTATGAAATTCTAGAGGCTCTTTCATTTTTATCCCACATTAGTAACGCAGAAACAAAAGGTCGCGAAGTCGTAGATAAGTTGAAGAAACTGATTCCACGACAACAATTCAAAATTCCTATTCAAGCTGGGATAAATAACAACATAATTGCTCGCGAAACAATTCAGGCATATCGAAAAGACGTAACCGCGAAACTTTACGGAGGAGATGTAACTAGAAAAAGGAAACTTCTTGAAAAACAAAAAAAAGGTAAAAAACGTATGAAGATGTTTGGAAGTGTCGAGTTACCTAAAAACGTTTTTATCGAAGCGTTGAAGATTTAGTAGAAGATGGTGCGGAAGATATTTCCCTGTTCGTACTTCTAACGCATCAACTCGATGGGGAAATATCTTCCGCACCAAAATTTACGCCAACAAATTTCGTCCTGTCATATCTGGTGGTTTAGGAAGCCCGAGCATCGCAAGAATCGTAGGAGTAACGTCTGCTAAAATTCCAAAACTTAGTTCTTTTGGTTCTAAGTCTTTTTTAACAATAAGCAACGGAACAGGGTTCGTAGAGTGTTGGGTATCAACTTGACCTGTCTGGTGATTAATTAACTCTTCGGCGTTTCCGTGATCTGCAGTAATCACGACTGCTCCTTTTTTTGATAAAACTGCTTCGCATATTTTCCCGATACTATCGTCTATAACTTCCATTGCCTTTACAGTCGGGTCTATCATTCCTGTGTGTCCAACCATATCTGCATTAGCAAAATTGACTACAATAAAATCATAAAAATCACTATTTATTTTCTCTAGAACCACATCAGTGATCATCTCCGTACTCATCTCTGGCTTTTGATCGTAAGTAGCTATATCTCTTGGAGATGGAACTTCTATCCAGTCTTCACCCGGATACTGTTTCTGATTTCTCCCGTTCATAAAATAAGTAACGTGAGGGAATTTTTCGGATTCAGCTAACCGAAGTTGACGCAAACTATTGTCCGAGATAACCTTACCTAGCGGATTCACAATATTGTCCGGTGGAAATGCCACTCTAAAAGGGAACCCTTTCTCATAGTTTGACATTCCAACAAAATACAAGTCTTGTATCAATGGCCTATCCCAAGCAGTGAAGTTCGGATCCTCGAATGCTCTAGTCAACTGAACTGCTCGATCCGGTCTGTAGTTAAAAAATATCACGGCATCTCCTGGTTCCACCTTGCTTGCAATTTCTTGATTTTGACTAACTACATAAGGAACTAGATACTCATCAAATACATTTTTTTTATATGATTCTTTTAGAGCGTCTCTCCAATTTCTCACAGCAGTTCCATTTCCTGACGCAATCAAATCATATGCTTGTTTTGTTCTATCCCACCTTTCATCCCTATCCATAGCGTAATACCTTCCGACAACCGTTGCTATTGTTCCTATCCCATCTCTTTTTAACTCATTCTCTAGATTTTCGAGCATTTTATAAGCACCTTTTGGCGGAGAGTCTCGACCATCAGTAAATGCATGAACAAATATTTTATTTGCTGACACACCAAGTTTTCTCGCCATCTCGATAAGCGCCAGAAGATGTCCATATGAAGAATGAACCTGCCCAGAACCCACTAACCCCATAAGGTGGATTTTGTGTTCTTTCGCTCTTGCAAATGCATCAAGTAGAAATTGATTCTTAAAAAATGTCCCATTATTTATAGAGTTATCAATACGTGGTAGCTCTTGGAAGATTATCTTTCCAGAACCAATATTCATATGTCCCACTTCGCTATTGCCATCTACTCCATGAGGTAGACCGACATTTATTCCAGCAGCATAAAGATAAGTATGAGGATATCTCGGCCAAAGAGAATCCAGGTTTGGTGTCTTTGCCAAAGTGACAGCATTTGCTGGACTCTGTGGTGCAACTCCTACACCATCCATGATGAGTAGCACTAAAGGTTTTGGCTTGATAAATATGTTTGCCAATGTTCTAGAAAACTATATTACTTATTAGGTTAATTCAATTAGAAAACTCCGTCAATGAAAGAAATTAATAATGCATGCAATGGACTGCACGCGAAAACTCTGCTATAACTATTCTGACATGAGAAAACTATACGGATCAAAACTCAAAAAGTTTAATAAACGAAACAAACCAGATAGATCTCTGGTATTTATTTTGGATAACATTGAATACGCCAGAAATACAGCAGGTATCTTCAACCTCGCATATGCCCTAAAAGTTGAAAAGATCTTTTTAACTGGAATCACTGCAACTCCTCCTTTTGGTAAAGAATTGTCAAAAGTTTCTAGACACAAAGAAGAAAGTATTCACTGGGAAAAACATAATCAAACAACAAAAGTAATCGAAAAACTAAGAAATCAAAATTTCTCGATAATCTCAGTTGGGAAAACAGAAAATTCTCTGCGTTTTTCAGAAATAAATCATAGCCAACTGTCGCCAAAAGTTGCTATAATTGTCGGCAACGAAAAACAGGCTCTCTCCAATTCCCTTTTAGAAAAATCGGATTTCGTAGTTCACGCACCTGTATACCGACCACTAGCTCACTTGAACATTATCAATGAATTAGCAGTTGTTGCCTATAATTTGGTTTAACTAGTCATGAATAAAAGAAAAACAAAAATTGTCTGTACAATCGGTCCCTCAAGTTGGGACGAAAAAACTGTAAAAGCCATGTTCCGAGCCGGCATGAATGTAGCTCGTATTAATGGCGCTTTTGCTGACGAAGCAGAACTAACAAGAGTGAAAGACCTTATTCGGAGTGTGGATTCTAGGATTGCTCTTATGCTTGATATCAAAGGTCACGAAGTCAGATTAAACAAATTTTCACATGCTATTCCGGTTAAAAAAGGAGATGAGGTGGTAATCGGAAATAGTCAGGAAGATCCTATTTATCCTGTGACTTTCCCTGAACTTTGGAAAGACTTATCCCTAGGTCAGAAAATCATGGTTGATAAAGGTTCGGCTAGTTTAGAAGTTACAAAGATTACAAAATCAGGTAAAATCCATGCAAAAGTTCTTTTCGGGGAAAAGATTGCTCCCGGAAAAGGAATGAACTTCCCGGGAGCTAAGCTCTCAAACGAATCAATCACCCCGATT
>CAZZFI010000026.1:0-9399 GCA_964653475.1 uncultured Candidatus Saccharibacteria bacterium
TGAAAGGCCTAGCTAACACAGGTAATAGTTTAACTAGCGGGGACTTCGGTCTGCAATCAGTTACTAGAAGCTGGGTAGATAGCAGACAAATCGAAGCAGCTAGAAAAGCTTTAGTAAGAGAAATGAAAAGAAAAGGGAAACTTTGGATTAGAGTTTTCCCTCATAAGCCATACTCAAAGAAACCTGCTGAGGTAAGGATGGGTAAGGGTAAAGGGGGAGTAGAAGGATATGTAGCTGTTGTAAAACCTGGAAGAATAATGTTTGAAATTGGAGGTGTTGATGAGGCGATCGCAAGAGAAGCACTCAGAAAAGCATCACAGAAATTACCTGTATTAACAAGAATCATTTCTAGAGAAGCATGAACAAATCAAAATTGAAGACTTTAACAGTTGAAGAACTAAAAACAAGAAGTGAGAAACTTGGAAAAGAGCTTATCGAGACTCGATTTGACTTGCGAATTGGGCAAGAAAAAGATTATTCTTCTATCAAAAAGAAAAAAAGAGAACTCGCAAGAATAAACACTTTCTTGAGAGCTGGTGAAATGGGAATGTACACGCCAGAGAAAAAAGAGAAGGCTGAGAAAAAAACTAAAAAAGAAGAAAAGACAACCAAAATCGAAAAACCTAAAAAAGAAACAAAAAAGAAATAATAATTAGTTAACAAGTATTTATGCCAAGAAAATCTAAAGAACAGACAACACAACCTAAGAAACTACAAGGAACAATTGTAGCGCTTATTGATGAGAAAACAATAAAGGTTAGAGTGGAAACAAAATTCCCTCATCCCTTATATAAAAAGATTGTTAAAACACACAAAAACTATCTCGCACATGTAGAAAAAGGTGAGTTTGAAAAAGGTCAGTTGGTTTGGATTAAAGAAGGAAAACCTGTTAGTAAATCAAAGAAATTCTATTTAGTGAGTAAAGTTAAATAATGGTACAGAATTTATCTAGACTGAATGTCAGTGACAACAGCGGAGCCAAAGAAATAATGGTAATCCGAGTACTTGGCAGAGGAAAAGGAAATAGTTTCCAAAAAACTGCTACAGTCGGAGAGATCGTCAAGGCTTCAGTAAAAAAAGCATTGCCAAATAGCAACTATAGTGCAGGTGATGTTGTTGATGCTGTTGTGATTAGAACAAAAAAAGAAATCAGAAGAAAAGATGGATCATACATTAGGTTTGACGATAACGCAGCTGTTATTATTGATAAAGCAAAAAAAGAGCCAAAAGCAACCCGTATTTTCGGACCTGTGGCTCGTGAGTTAAGAGAAAAGAAATTCAACAAAATTATTAGTTTAGCTCAAGAGGTAATCTGATGAAGATAAAGAAAGGAGATACAGTAAAAGTATTATCAGGTAAAGAAAGAGGCAAACAAGGTGTTGTTAAATTCACCTTGCCTAAAGTGAACAAAGTAGTTGTCGAAGGAGTGAATATTGTAAAAAGACACAAAAAAGAACAGTCAAACAACGAGACTAAAAAAAGAGGGATTCAAGAATTTGAGGCACCGATCTCAGCTTCAAAAGTTATGTTGATTGATCCAAAGACTGGAAAAACTACAAGAGTTGCTTACAAAATAGAAAACGGAAAGAAAATTAGAATTAGTGCAAAATCAAAAACAGAAATTAAATAATTATGGCTAAAGAGAAATCAAGACTACAAATCAAATACGAAAAAGAAGTAATGCCTGAATTGCAGAAAGAATTGGGTATTAAAAATCACATGGCAATTCCTACAATCAAAAAGATTGTTGTGAATTCAGGACTTGGAGAAGCAAAAACTGACAATACTGCAATCGAGGAAATGGTAAGAGATATTGCTTTGATAACAGGACAAAAACCTGTTGTAACAAGAACTAAAAAAGCGATCTCCAATTTCAAAATCAGAAAAGGTATGGATATCGGTGTAAAGGTAACTTTGCGAAGAGATATGATGTGGTACTTCCTTGATAGGATTATCTCCATCGCTCTACCTCGAGTTAAAGATTTTAGAGGAATACCATCAAAATCATTTGATGGAGCAGGAAACTACACTTTGGGATTAAAAGAACACACAATTTTCCCAGAGGTAGATGCGACAAAAGTTAGTAAATTAAGGGGTTTACAGGTTATAATCTGTACCGATGCGAAAAATGATGACGAGGCTAGAAAGCTTTTAACTTTATTGGGAATGCCTTTTCAGAAAGATTAATTAATTAAGTAAAACATGTCAACACACGCACAAGAAGCAAAATCGAGAAAACTTCAAACAAAATCCAAGTATTCTACTAGGGTATTTTCCCGATGTGAATCATGTGGACGAGCGAGAGGTTATCACAGATATTTTAAATTATGTAGAATTTGCTTGAGAAGACTAGCTCACAAAGGAGAAATCCCAGGGCTAAAAAAGTCTTCGTGGTAAATATTAGATATAAATAATGGTTAACGATCCAACAGGAGATTTTTTAACAAGACTTAGAAATGCACAACTGCGAAAGCAGGAAGAGGTTGTAGTTCCAACTACTAGAATAATCTCCGCCATCGCAGAAATCCTTAAGAAGAATAACTATATTGAGGATTACAGTGTTTCAGATGACAAAGGACTTGCACAACAAAATATTACTGTAAAACTAAAATACATAGGTGGAGAACCTGCAATGAGGAGCTTAGAAAGAATATCAAAACCTGGACTTAGAAAATATTTAAACTATAAAGAAATTCCTAAAGTCCTTAACGGAAAAGGAATCGGAATCTTCTCTACTTCAAAAGGTGTCTTGTCTAATAATGAGGCAAAAACACAAAAAGTAGGTGGGGAATACTTATGTGAAATCTGGTAATAATGTCTAAAATCGGTATACAACCTATAAAATTCGATAGTAGTAAAGCCACTGTAAAAATAGAAAAAGGCGGTGACTATGGAAATCTTCTAGTAAAAGTAGAAGGTCCTAAAGGCTCGCTTGAGAATTCAGTAAGAAAAGGAGTCGACATCAAAGTAGAAAATGACGAAGTAACTGTAACTCCGAAATCTGATTCAAAGTCAGCAAAAGCATATCATGGACTTTACAGATCTCTTATCGCAAATATGGTTACAGGTGTGACAGAAGGATATGAGAAAAAACTCGAAATTCACGGAACTGGATACAGGGGAGAACTAAAATCTCCTCAGAAAATCGAAATGAAACTTGGATTTTCACACCCAGTGATTTATGAAGCAAGAGAAGGAATAGAACTTGTTATGGAAGATCAGAACACAATCTTGGTTAAAGGACATGATAAACAGTTAGTAGGACAGACAGCTGCTGAGATTCGAGAACTAAGAAAACCTGAACCATACAAAGGAAAAGGAATTCGATATGCAGATGAACAAGTAATAAGAAAATCAGGTAAATCAGGTGCTACAGCTTAAAATATAAAATCATGGTAAAAAAAGAACTTAGAAGACAAAAAAGAAAACAAAAAATACGATCCAGAATAATTGGTACGAAAGAAAGACCTCGACTGGTTGTTCATAGGTCAAATATACACATCTATGCTCAACTTGTCGATGATAATGCAAGGAAAACTCTAGCAGTTGCTTCTGATCTAAAAATCAAAAAAGGTTCAAAATCAGAAAAAGCAAAACAAGTAGGAGAAGAAATTGCTAAGATTGCAAAAACTAAAAAGATTACAAATGTTGTATTTGATAGATCAGGATACCGTTTTCATGGTAGAATCAAAGAACTTGCACAAGGGGCAAGAGATGGAGGATTAATATTTTAAAAAACATTAATATTCGAAATGGCAAGTGAAGAAAAGGAGACAAAAAAAGAGACTAAAAAAGTAGAATCTGCACAAAAAGATAAGGCAGAGACGAAGTCTGTGAAAAAAGAATCAATTGAGAAAAAGGCTGAAAAAACTACAATCAAAAGAACGTTCACTAATGACAGAAACAAAGGAAAACAAAACAGAAAACACGGAAGAAATGCAGATGAACTAGAAAGAAGAATCGTAACTATCCGAAGAGTTTCTCACACATACAAAGGTGGAAAAAGAATGAGTTTAAGTGTACTTGTTGTAGTTGGAGATAGGAAAGGTCGAGTTGGTGCAGCTATGGGTAAAGGAGCGGATGTAAAGAGTGCTGAAACTAAAGCATACAATAAAGCAAAGAAAAATATGGTTGAAGTAAAACTTCACAACACAACAATTCCTCATGAGATTTTCCACAAAAAAGGAGCTGTTAAAATCTTTATGAAACCTGCAGCACCTGGAACTGGGGTAATTGCAGGAGCTTCTATGAGATCTGTATTGGAACTAGTTGGTGTTAAAGATATTCTTACAAAGATCATCGGAGCACCAAATCCAATCACTAATGTATATGCAACAATTGAAGCATTACAGTCAACAAAATTATGATAAACAAATTCTTAACTAAGACAACAAAAAACAAAAAGAGAGTCGGAAGAGGATACGGTTCAGGTAAAGGTGGGCATACCGTAGGACGTGGAACTAAAGGAGCAAAATCTAGAACCGGATACAAACTACCAAGACCTGGTTTTGAGGGAGGTCAGATGCCTTTGTCTAGAAGGCTTCCTAAAATGAAAGGATTTTCTAGAAAATACTTCCAGAATAAACAAAACGTAGTTTTGGTAAAACTAGATCAGTTAAACACATTTAAAGACGGAGATACTGTTGATATAGAGAGTTTGGTGAAAGCAGGAATTATCAAAAATACAAAGAAACCTCAAACAGTAAAGATTCTCTCCGATGGAGAAATCACAAAAAAGATAACTGTTTCAGGTCTTAAAATCTCGAACACTGCTACCGAGAAAATCAACAAAGCAGGTGGTAAGGTTCTTTAAGACAAATTTGCTACTCTAAATGAAACTATCAAAACCGAGGATCAAGTTTCCTAAACTCAATCTATTCAGATTTAAAAACAAATTCCAGACTAAAAAAGAATTTGTTAATACTTCAGATAAAGATCAGATTACAATACGCGAATCTCTTCGTTCTCCCGAGATCAGAAAAAAACTTCTTGTCACAGTAGGCCTAGTGTTAGTTTATAGGGTTCTAGCTGCAGTCCCACTGCCAGGTATTGATACAGCACTTTTTGCTGAAGCATTCGGAAATAATCCTCTTACTAACTTTTTCTCGATTGTTACTGGAGGACGTTTAGATAATCCATCAGTTGTTGCAATCGGACTTGGAGCGTATATCAATGCCTCTATCGTGATTCAACTTATGACGACTGTGATTCCTAAACTTGAAGAGCTTTCGAAAGAAGGAGAAAGAGGACGAGCTGTGATTAACCAATACACGAGACTACTTGCAGTTCCGCTGACAGTAGTGCAAGCAATAGTGATTTATACAATTTTGAAAAGTGTCACTGCTTCTGTCCCACAACTCGCAGGACTACTGGACAACGTTACAAATTTCGATATAGTAACGATGGT
Source organism: uncultured Candidatus Saccharibacteria bacterium (assembly GCA_964653475.1). GTDB lineage: Bacteria > Patescibacteriota > Dojkabacteria > B142 > OLB20 > JAJTYI01. Next base: position 5,408 of record CAZZFI010000026.1, read on the forward strand.
AGTCTCTCTTACAGCCGGAAGCATGGTTTTGATGTGGCTGGGAGAACTTATCACAGAACACGGAATCGGAAACGGGATTTCTATAATTATCACAATCAGTATTTTGACAGTAGTTCCAAATCTTGTGATGCAAGATTTTGTTTTCCTTGGAGGTGATATAGAGTTATTGAAGAATGGAAACCTTAATGCTCTTTTAAACGAAAACTTTCGTCTTGTGTATTTTGTGATAATCGGCTTTTATCTTGTGATTTTGAGTATTGTCTATATTAGCGAGGCTGTTCGAAAACTACCGATCCAATACGCTAGGAGATTTCGAGCTGCTGGAGTGCAAGCGACTTATTTGCCACTAAAACTTAATCAAGCCGGAGTTATGCCAGTGATATTCGCGTCCGCAATGTTGGCATTCCCTCAAATATTGGCTCAGTTGATGATCACACTCACAGATACTGAAAGCGTATTTAACAAAATCGGAAATAGTATAAATAACTCATTTCTGGGTTCAACAACATCTATACTGGCCGGAGAAGATTTTATCAAAGACAATATCTACTATCTGATAACTTTCTCAGTTTTGATTATCGTCTTTTCTTTTTTCTACACATTCGTAACCTATAAACCATCTGAAACTGCAGACAACCTCAAGAAAAGTGGCGCATTTATTCCTGGGTTAAGGCCAGGGAAAACTACTCAAAGATATATAACGAAAGTCTTGATTAGGTTAACTGTTGTAGGAAGTATATTTCTTGCTGGTATTGCAGTACTTCCGAACCTTGCAAGATTGAGCCCTCAAGGAATGAACCTTGCAATTCTTTCCGGGATTGGAGGAACGAGTTTATTGATTGTTGTTGGAGTGATACTAGATACAATCCGTCAGATGAAATCCCTCACGGTGACACGCAGTTACGAACAGTACAAATAAGTGGGAATCAAAGTTAAAACAAAACAAGAAATTGAGATAATGAATTCCGGGGGAAGTATATTAGCGGAAATTCTTTCAAACTTAAATTCGAAAGTCAGTCCTGGTATAACAACCGGAGAACTAGACAAAATAGCAGAAGATCTTTGTAGAAAACATAAAGTAAAGGCAGCATTCAAGGGTTACAATGGTTACGAATATACGATTTGTACTGGGATAGACGATGTCGCTGTTCACGGAGTTCCTTCAGACAAAGAGGTGGTAGAAGAAGGGCAAATCTTGAGCATCGATATGGGAGTGATTTATGAAGGATACTATACAGACAGTGCGATAACACTTGCTGTCGGAGAAGTTGATGAAGATGGGTTAAGGTTGATCGAAACCACAAAACTTGCTTTAATAAAAGCGATTGAAGTTGCTATCGAAGGTAATACAGTAGGAGATATCGGATATATGATTGAGTCGGTGGCTGAGCTATCAGGGTTTTCAGTCATTACTCAGATGACAGGTCATGGAGTAGGACGTAAACTTCATGAGGAACCGTTTGTTCCGTGTTTTGGAAATCCAGGCGAAGGCGAGATTCTAAAAAGCGGAATGACATTAGCACTAGAGCCTATGATCAATGAAGGAGAATCAGAAATTTATATTGAAGAAGATGGTTGGACAAGCAGAACAATTGACGGAAAGCGATCAGCGATCTTTGAACACACAATTGTAGTAGACAAAAGAAAGGCTAAAATATTAACTCTTTAGGTTGTCTAGTAGGGTTGTATTTGCTATAATCACATATCACCTGCGCCTTTAGGTTTTTGTTTGAAGCTTTTGTGTTTACCAAATTTAGAAGAAAACAGGTCAGGTTAAGCTGTTGTGGCTCAAAAAGCCGCAGTTTTTATTTAGTTTATACCAAATGGTATCCGATAAAGATAAAATTTTTAAAGTTCGAGGAACAATAATAGAAACTCTTCCTGGAACAAAATTTAAGATAGAAATTGACCTAAAAGGTAACAAACATACTATTTTAGGCCATATTTCGGGAAGGATGAGAATGCATTATATTAAACTGCAAAAAGGTGATGAAGTAGAGTTAGAAATGACTCCTTACGATCTGACCAAAGGCAGAATTACATATAGATACTAATGAAAGTAAAAGCATCGGTCAAAAAACGCTGTGAACACTGTTATATCGTCAAGCGATCAAAAGCAGACGGAAAGAAGATAGTTTATATTTACTGCAAGCGCAATCCGCGCCACAAGCAAAAACAAAGTTAATATACAAACATGGCTAGAATAGCAGGAATAACATTACCATTAGAGAAAAAAATTGAGTATGCACTTACGTACATTTATGGTGTTGGACACACAACTTCAAAAAAGATTTTGGTTCAGACAAATGTTAATCCTGATAAAAGAGTTAAAGACTTATCTGATCAAGAGATAAAACGCATCAGTGCAGCTTTAGCAGACAGACCACTAGAAGGAGATCTTAGACAAATCGAATTTCGAAATATAAAAAGATTGAAAGATATCCGATCGTATAGAGGGGTTAGGCATAAACTAGGGCTTCCAGTACGTGGACAGCAAACTAGAACTAATGCAGTAACCAGAAAAGGTAAAAATATAGCAGTCGGAGGGCTGAAGAGAAAACTTGAGAAAACTTAATTTATAAGAGCTTTACTAAATTGGCTAAAAAAGAAACAAAACAAAAAAAAGATATGAAGAATGCCGGAGCAAACACCGGTAGTAAAAAATTCAAAAACAAGAAGAAGAAAAAACTGACAGTCTTAAAGGCTAAGGCTTTTGTAAAATCGACATACAATAACACTTCAATAACAATAACTGACTACGATGGAAATGTTCTAGCATGGAGCAGTCCTGGAGTAGTTGGATTTAAAGGCTCAAAGAAAAGTACTGCGTTCGCAGCAACAAAAGCAGCAGAAGATGTAGTAGCTAAAATACAAAAATTCGGAGTAAAGCAAGCGACAGTAATTGTAAAAGGTACTGGAATGGGAAGGCAAGCAGCAGTAAAAGGACTCAGAACTGCAGGACTTAAACTGACTTCTATGTCTGATCACACACCAATTCCTCATGGTGGTACAACACCAAGAAAGAAACCAAGGGGATCTTGAGATTAAATTAACAAATAACTGACTTAAAAATGGCAAGATATACAGGACCAAAATGGAAAATTAGCAGAAGAGAAAACTACGATGTTTTCGGTGATGAGTCATGGAGAAAAAGACCAAACCCACCTGGAGTACATACTGTTTCAAGAAACAGACCGTCAAACTACGCAGTACAATTCAGGGAAAAACAAAAAGTGAAAAGAATGTATGGTTTGATGGAAAAACAATTTAAGCATGTCTATGTAGAAGCGACAAAAGCAACTGGAAACACTGGAACTATTATGTTACAGCTTTTAGAGATGAGACTGGATAATGTTGTTTACAAAATGAAGCTTGCTAAAACTAGAAACCAAGCTAGACAATTTGTTACCCACGGACATGTTTTAGTTAACGGCAAAAAAATGGACATCCCTTCATACACTCTTAAAGTTGGAGATGAAGTTGCGCTTGATCCAAAATTTGATAAGCAAGAGCACATCAAAGTTATGAAAGCAGAACTCAAAAATGTAAAGGTACCTGAATGGCTAAAAAATGGAAAAATTCAGTCTATTCCTACAAGAGATATGATTGATCAAGGCATAGAAGAACAACTAATTATTGAGTTCTACTCTAGATAATAATTATTTTAAATTAAAACTTAAAACAATGATTGCACTGGATAAATTCAAAGTAAAAATTGTCAAAGATGATCCAGGATATGGTTTGGTAGAAGTCGGACCACTTCCAGGAGGCTATGGACACACGTTTGGAAACACTCTGAGAAGGCTTCTTCTTTCTTCTGTTCCTGGAGCTGCTGTTACTTCTATTAAAATTGATGGAGTTAGACACGAGTACACAAGCATGGAAAAAGTACAAGATGATGTGATTTTTATAATGTTGAAACTGAAAAATCTTGCTATTAAGAAATTTTCAGAAGATCCAGTTACAATCACAATGGATGTAAAAGCAAAAAA
>CAZZFI010000027.1:0-9364 GCA_964653475.1 uncultured Candidatus Saccharibacteria bacterium
TTCTGATATATATCAAGCTCAAAAAACTCGAGGAGATGAAGCATAGACAGTGGAATTTCCTCATTTAGAAGTTGTATTTTAGTATACATAGGAACCGAAGCTGTTTGTCTGGCATTTACTTCGATCATAACTATCTCTCCATTATCTTTCACGATAAAATCAACTCCAAACATTCCTCTAAAACCTTTTCTATACATTAGATTTGCGATTATCTCGACATTTTTCAAAATATTGTCCGAGTTCTCAATATTTCCCCTAAACGACCAATCGTTGCCTATTGTAGCTCCTTTCGTCGCTCCAAGTTTACTATTTCCTGTTATCTGGAAACTTAGTCCGCCAATAAACACCCCAACTCTTGTTACACACGCATTTACAGTAAACGGTGCTCCATCAATGAAGCTAGAAAACTTAGCTACCCTTTGTATATTGTCTTGTTTGAGACTATCAAATTCTTCTTCTGTTTCGATAACATGAGTGCCTAGCCCAGTATGCCCCCTAGCGAACTGGATAACAAATCTCGGACCTAATCTTTGAACAAGTTGGAGATAATTTTGATCTGAAAACTTGCTAATTACCGTTTTAGGAAAAACCACGTGTTTAGCAAACTCTTGGTACTGGGTAATTTTTTCCTCAAAAGTTCTCGAAATCTCAACACTACTGTTGATTAAGGTTAACTCGTTTTGTGAAGCTTGTTTTACAAAAGCTGGAGAAATTTTGAAAGTTTGAGCAAAATTAGCTTCTTTTTTATACCTACGGATATAATCTAAAGCTGTTTGGTTTTGGAGCAAAACTCTAGCACCTCCTGAAATATTGTCTGTTTTTGTTTCTTCTTCAAGACATAAATAGTTAATTCCGATTTCTTTAAAATATTTCAGAAACTGTGTGCGTACGACATGAACGATGTGATAGTTGTTCAGGACTTTCGCAATTCCCAGCGCACGTTCAGGGTCACGTACAAAATAGAAAATGTTCTTGCGATTAAGAAATTCGTTTAGTTGGTTAATTATATTTTGCAGTTCATTTTCCATTTACATACACATATACTTTATTCTCTTTTTCAAGAGCTGGAGTTCTGCTGTTAAATTTAAACGTATTTGATATCAAGACAGCACCTTTCGGCATCTCTTTTCGGATCTTTTCTGAAAGTTTATCCATGACTTTTGGATAAAGATAAATAAAAGCTCCGTCGTAATCTTCATAACTTATTTTCAGAAAATCTTTTCTTAGAACATGAAGTTTATTATGTCTTCCTAATATTTTTCTTAACTGTATTATGAAGGCGAGTATCGGATTAAACTCAACAGCAGTTACCTCATATCCAGCTCTCACTAAAGCAATCGCAACTCTTCCATCTCCCGCACCAAGCTCTACAACATGTTTTACGTCATAATTGTTTAATGCTTCAAGCATTGTCTCCAGTGCCTTTTTGCTTGTTGGGTAATATGGGGCGCTGATTCTGAATGCTTTAAACCAATAAAAAAAATACAGTGCGTATACAATTGCAAAAATTGACAGGACTACTAATTCAATCATAAACCGCTAAATAACATAACTGGATTCGTAAAATTATAGCCTGATCTCACAGCTTTTTGAAAGCCCGAAAACGCAAGAATAGAGTTAAAACTATATTCCCCAACACCTGCTTCAGATAGAAGTTTTTTTGAAGTAAGTAGTTCAACATCTGAGAGAACCCACCCAAAGCCTCTACTTGATTTTATAATCTCAATTAATTTGCTTTTTCTGTGAGCTACTTTATCTGTGATCGCATCTGAAAGACTTGTATTTTGAATCTGGAAATTTGTATCGAATTGTTTTGCAATTGCGTTTACCTTTTCGGTCTGACAAATGTGAATTTGAACGTTTTTTCTTAGTTTTTGAAAACCAGTGTATATTCCATAAGCACTTGTCCCGCTACTTGTAGGTATAAATATTGCATCAATTTCTGGTGACTGCTCAGATAGTTCATACGCTATTGTTTCATAACCCGCCGGTGCGTATGTATCAGTAGACCCTCGCAGGCTTACGAACTCTGTATTTTCTCGGAGAAATTTTACTAGTTCAGATCTTGGTCTCAGACCTTTGACAACACTGATAGTTTTTTTTCCTTGAGAATATTTATTAATAAGATCAATTTTGGATTTACTAATGTTCTCAGAAACAAAGATTACCAGTTCTAGATTGTATTTTGATGCTATGTGAGAAGCAGAGACCCCTGCATTTCCTGAAGAAGAAATCGCGAATTTTCTATGACCTTCCATAAGATGCCTTGCTATCTGATAAGACAACCCTCTGTCTTTAAACGAACCATTCTGATTTTTAGTTTCGTCCTTAATTAATATTTCATATCCTCCAACGACTCTAGATAAGGTCTTCGTTGAGCCTTGTCCAATATCGATTCGAAACTCTTTTGAAATTTCAGGAAAGTTGTGCCAAAATTTGTCCATACTAAAACTGTTACAAGATAGTATAATCAACGTTAGTTTTAATACTATAATACACTAGACTACTTTTAATTGTTAAACAATCATTATGGATATAAAAATCACATCTCAAGGGAAATCTTACACTTGTGCCGAATGCAAAAATGACTCAGCCCTCTCTGATGGATCTGGGGTTGGGGATGTAGTGGAATGTGAATTTTGTGGAATTGAGTATGAAATAGCTTCTGTTGAACCAGATGGGAACTACACACTGGCTATGATCGAAGAAGAAAAATAACAAAAATACTAATAAGTGTACAAAAAGTCCTGCTTGTCTGGGCTTTTTTGTTGCATATTTGAGATGGTTTTATGTATCATATTTGTAACATTCCATGCTGAAATAGCTCAGTTGGTAGAGCAACGGTATCGTAAACCGTGGGTCGAGAGTTCGAGTCTCTCTTTCAGCTAATTTCTAGTTATTGCGGGTACACCCTAAACCGCACAAAAACTGCACGAAGTTAAATAATTTTTATTATAAGAACATGTTTAATCCGAATTTCGTTATCTCAAACAAAATACTTAACAACATCGTAAATATCGAGAAACAACTCGTTAGGATCGAAAATATTGAAATCAGCGCAAATCAAGCACTCAAACTTAAAGCAAGCACTAAGACACTAAACATTTTTCATTTCGCTCACATGATTTCTTACAACATCTCTCTAAACGATGCGGAGAAAATTAGCGAAGGAAAACTTTATGATCAGCAAAATGAGAAAAATATACTTCTTAACAACCTCAGAAATACTCACGAATTTATAAGATCAAGTCTACAAGACGAGTATATCGATATCGACACCAGTATCTTGTTACACATAAACAAAATCCTTTTGTCTAATTGGAAAGAAGTTTGGGATGTGAAATTTCGAAACCCTCAACTGATAGAAGATACTCAGTGGAATGACTGGATAAAGCTGACTGACAGAACAATAGAACCACTAACTCTTCAAGATGAACTCAAAAGCGCATTTGACTGGTATAAGATCTCGACACAAAGAATTTATGTATTGATTCGGATTGCTGTTCTAGCTTTTAGGTTGATACAAATAGCCCCATTTTCTCACCTTAACAAATTCACAACAGTTTTTGCAGTAGATTTTTTATTGAAAAAGCATGGGTATCTAAGTAACGACTATCTGTCGACATTCCGATTTTTTGACTCAAACAATTCAAACTTTATTGCAGTAATAGAAAAAATCACTATCGAAAATCAGAATGATTTAACTCTATGGATTGAGTTTTTCACAGAAGCTTTGTTTTTAGAGTTGCAAACAATTACTGAAGATATAAAATCACTTGCTCAAAGTAACACTCCACAGAAAAAGACGTTTCTGGATCTAAACAAACGTCAACTAAAGATTTTGAAATATCTTCAGACAATTCCAACTGTAAAACGAGAAGATTATGTTCAGATTATGGATGTGTCGACGATGACAGCTTTTCGGGACTTGAACGACTTAGTAACAAAAAAACTTCTAAAAATAGAGGGGAAAGGTAGAGCAACAAAATATATGCTCGCAAATCGTTAAGTTTCTGAACTTAGGACTCTTTTGAGATTCTTTAGAACGGTTTTGTTTTTTAATACAGTTTGGAGGTCTTCATCATTCGCATTTTTGATGCCTGCAACACTACCAAAAGCTTGTAGAAGTCTATTCTTTGTAAGTTTTCCCACTCCTGGAATGTCATCAAGGATTGAGGCAGTTTGCCCAAATGAGCGTAGTTTCCGATGATAATTGATCGCAAATCTGTGTGATTCATCTCTGATTCTTTGGATCAGAAAATATCCTTCCGAATTCAATCTAAGCCTTCTTTGTAAAAACTCTTGTTCACCGTTCTCCTCCTTGATTGTAAAGATATCCTCATGTTTTTTAGCAAGCCCAATAATTGGCAATTCAATATCTAACTCTTGTAAGACCTTTTTTGCTGAACTCAATTGCCCTTTTCCACCGTCTACAATCACAAGATCTGACATAATAGAGAAACTCTCGTCTGAGCTATTTTTAAGTTTATAAAATCTCCTTTTTAAAACTTCGCTCATCATGGCAAAATCATCAGGCGTATCTTTAGTTTTTATTTTAAATTTCCGGTAGTAATCTTTTTTAGGAAGTCCGTCCACAAAGACAACCATGGAGGCTACAGCGTTTGTTCCTTGGATGTTCGAAATATCAAAGCACTCAATCTTAAAATCTTTTTTGAGTTTAAGATCGAACTGGGGTATTTTTTCTATAATTTGAGTTAGTCCGATCTCAGCTCGCTTGCTTTTTTGTTCAAGAAACGAAATTTCGTCTACTTCGACAGATTCGATATTTACTCTTTGTTTTATGTACTCAAGATCACGAATTTTGTTCCTTATCTCGGCAGCTTTTTCGTATTTCATCTGGATGGAGTACTTATCCATCTTTCTTTTAAGCCTGGTCATTATCTCTCTGTGATCTTTAGTAAAAAAATCTACAATTCCCTTTATGTTTTTCCAGTAGTCTTTTTTTGAGATAAGACCTGCGCAAGGACCAGGACAAAGTCCGAGTTGATAATAAAAACACGGTTTTGGATCAGACGAAACCACCTTCAACTTACCTGTTTTTGGATCTCTAAGTTCCTTAATAACTCTTTTACAAGTGCGATAAGGGTAAATCCTCCTCAAACCTTGCAAAATCCTTCTCACAGGCATTGTGTTGTGATATGGACCAAGATAAATCGCGTTTTTTCTTTTCTTTTCTCTAACAACCTCTAAAGTTGGGAAATCTTGATTTTTATCTATCATTATCCAGATATAGTTCTTGTCATCTTTTAAGTCTCTATTGAAATGAGGTCGATATTTTTTGATTAAGTTTGTTTCCAGGATAAATGCCTCAAGGTCTGAATCTGTAGTTATGTACTCAATTGAAGCAATATTTTTCACTAGCTCACGTAAATGTGCATCTGTGTGATTTTTTGCGAAATAGCTCGAAACCCTATTTTTGAGGTTTTTAGCTTTACCAATATAAATAACTTTTGAGGAATTATCACGGTAAATATAGCAACCGGGATCAGCTGGCAAAGAGTTTAATGTTTGTGAAGTCAGTTCATAAATCACTTGGGGACCTCTTCGATCAAAGCTCTTCTGTATACATCAAGTTTTTTGTCATGAACGAAAATTCTGCCACATTGGCATTCGATGATTTCGGAGCCGTCAAATTTCTTTTCGATAACTTTCGCCTTTGTAAGACTTTGAGTACACCCGGGACACATCTTTTTTTGCATTAGGATAGTTTGCAAAGGGGTTATCAGTTTTTTTATCATGGCTGTAAGGAATTAAATCTGATAACATTATACTTGTAAAGGTCAAAAACACCAATCATGAGTTTCAATATTGTCGTCACAGTTATCATTTTGGCAGTCCTATTGTCGTTTCTTCTGGCTTTTCCGATTATCAGCTTTTTGTATCGTTTTAAGATTGTCAGAAATGTTGATGTTGATTTCTCTGTATTGATCGAATCTCGAAAAAACAAAGTCGGAACACCTATCATGGGGGGACTTATCGTTGTGCTTACCGTGATCATTCTGAATCTTATTTTGAATTTTAACGAAACGACTGCAATTCCTATTTTGCTTTTTATCTTGCTTGCGTCAGTAGGAGGACTTGATGACATATTGAACTTATTTGGTCAAAAACGAAAAGTCCGTACACTCGGAAGAACTTTAAAACTTATAAAAGTTCATAAAGAGACTGTTGCAAAAATTAAATTAATATTTGCATTGCCCTTGATATTTTTTCAAAGAATAATGCATATCTTCGAATCCAATCCAGGAAAAGGTTTATTTGCACACGAACGTATGATTTTTCAAGTGTCGTCTGCGATTATGTTTATAACTTGGTTTATGAGGTCGTTCCCAACTCCTGAAGTTGTAGTATTGCCGATAATTGGTCCACTCTCAATTGGCTTACTTATACTCCCACTGATCTTCATGATATTTTTAGGAATGATAAACGCAGTAAATTTCTCAGATGGATTAGATGGACTTTCTGCTGGTATGTTGGTTAATGCATTTGTCGGTTTTCTTGCAATTGCATACTTCGAAAATAATGCTCAGATAGCGTTACTGACAGCTACTGTCATAGGTGGTTTAGTCACCTATCTGTATTTCAACGTTCCTCCAGCGAGGGTACAGATGGGTGACATTGGAACATATTCACTTGGTGCTTTGCTTGCTATGATTGGAATAATTATGGCAGATCCAGTAGTTGTTTTCATCATCTGCTTTCCATTTGTCGTTGAGGTTTCTAGCACGATTATCCAGTCTACTATCCGAAGACTTTTTGGAAGAAGACTATTCAAAATGGCTCCTCTCCACCATCACTTTGAAATGATTGGCTGGTCAGAAGAAAAAGTCGTAATGCGCTTCTGGCTTTTCTCGAGTGTTTGCACAATATTGGGGATTTGGGTGTATTTCTGGTAAGTCTTTGATATAATTCTTATACTTTAAAAATGGGTGCTTAGCTCAGCTGGTTAGAGCGACTCGTTTACACCGAGTAGGTCGGGGGTTCGACTCCCTCAGTACCCACCAATTCTTTTATAATAGAAAAATTATACTTTTTTTGCTCCTAGAAGTATCAGCGCCATCTGGAGTTGAAACTAAGAAGAAAGATAACTAAAGCTAAAAGGATATTATATGCAACATTCCCGAAAGCTGAAAGTTTGACGCAAAGAGCCGAGGTAGCTCAGTTGGTAGAGCACCCGCCTGAAGAGCGGGGTGTCGACAGTTCAAGTCTGTCCCTCGGCATTCTTTAATCCTGCGACCATACCTATTGTTAATAACAGTAAGTAAGTTATTCGGTTGCAACAAATTTTATTATAAACCCAAGTGAGTATTGTTTGATTGTTTGTCCTATCCCTGTGAAATATATTTAGGGGATAACCCCGTATATATAATCTTCCGGCAAAGTTTGTATGAAGTGCTTTCTACTCACCTAATGGGAGGGCAAGGGAAAGCCCCAAAACCCAGGCCGAAGATAAAGGGAGGACAAGATCGAAACAGGAGAGAAAAGATTACAATTCCACAAAGACCGAAGCCACCAAAGCCTAAAAAATCACAGAAATAAAAGGAAATAGTGGAACAGTCATACCATGTTGGCTATAATTTTGTTAAGTCCCGGACGTTATTGATGTCCTCCTCAATTTGCAAAATCATTTCCTCCACGCTGGTGAATTTAATAGTACCTCTTTGAAATTTCATTAGCTCCACGTCTACAGTTTCTCCATAAATGTCTTGCTCAAAGTCCAAAATGTGTACTTCTAATTGAGGATTTGATTCTCCAAATACAGCTCTCGGGCCAAAGTGTGTAACAGCCAAGTACTCTAGCCCTTTAATAGATATTTTAGAAGAATACACTCCGTATTCGAGTTCATCAAGTGACTGTTTCGTCTCGATATTTGCAGTAGGAACGCCGATTTTCTTGCCGTCGCCGCTGCCTTTAACTACTTTCCCTGTTATCTTTAGAGGCTGTTCCATCGTCATCGAAGCTGATCGCTAATATAGATACTAATAGGATTATAATACCGAAAACATTGGCGAGTTCTAGAGTCTCTGGCTCTCCGTAAGGATTGAGGGCGGTTACTGCGATTATTATGCTTGTAATTGGGAAGGTTAGTTCCGCAAATGTAGCAACTTTAGCAGGAGTTCTTTTCAGACCGTGGTAGTAAACTAGTATCGCTCCAGCTCCAGTAGTGAGACCAATGACGATAAATCTCCAGATCTCTGAAACTCGAAGATAAACAGGGTTATATTCTTGACCAATTAAAATCATCACCACAAAACTTATCGGGATAGCGAGTAGAAATCTTAGCGTTGTCGCTTCTCTAAAAGAAAGTTTTTTTAGTAAATACTTGCTGAAAATTGTACCGATCCCCCAGCAGAGTGCTGCGCCCACGGATAAGATATAGATTAGTTCTCTACCCGCTAGCCTAAGTTCCACTCCTTCTGAACCAAAGCTGATCATGTAACTTCCGATTAACGCTAAAGGGATAATAGAAAGAAATCTGAAACTCAGCTCTTCCTTCAAAATAAGTCTTGAGAAAATCACTACAAAAAGTGGTTGGAGCTTCTGAAGAAGCACTGGAGTTGCAAAGTCGTAAACCGCAAAACTGCTTTGCAAAGCCTGAGTAAAAAGTACAGTTCCTCCGACACTGCTTGTTGTTGTCAGAAGCAAAGCAGCAAACCACTCTTTGTTATTCAAAGTTCTGATCTTTGAAATTGATTTGAAAAATATAGGACTCAAAATTAGAAATCCGATTATGTGTTCGACCAACACAATTCCTGCAGGCGTTATGGTATTTGTGAGTTCTGTTCGCAGAAGCGCGTCAACTGCCCAGAGTATTCCGGAGAACATTATAAATAGTGGGGCAAGCTTTTCTGATTTCGCAACAGATCTAATAGACATTATTCTTATATAAAAAGTATATTTCTCGAAATTGATGTCTGATTTTAAACCACAAGCTCGAAATATACAACAAAATAGCCTCATTGTAATAATTGACCCTGTCTATCTCGTAACATAACATAGATTTTCAATCCTTAGCACTTGACCGACGGTTCTGCTAAGTGTTATATTTAACCTCTTCTATTAACAACCATATATGACACCAAGACAGGTAAAATTACTTCATGCAATCATTGATGATTTTATCAATAACGCTACGGCTGTTGGTTCTCTGACGTTGACTAATAGATATAATCTTGGGGTAAGTCCTGCGACCATCAGAAACGAGATGGCAGAACTTGTAGAGCAAGGTTACCTCGAGAAGCCACATACATCTTCAGGAAGAATCCCTACAAATATGGCTTATAGGTATTTTATAAGAGAAATCCTTCGAGAATTAGAAGATTTGGAAACTCAATTAACAGCA
>CAZZFI010000028.1:0-8813 GCA_964653475.1 uncultured Candidatus Saccharibacteria bacterium
TTATAATCTACGAAGCTATGGACGAACAAGACAAAGCAAGATGGATTACTAGAAGTATTCGGGAACTTCTTCTAGAAAATGTTGACCCTAAAGAAATTGCAGTGCTGTACCGTACAAACGCAATGTCTAGAAATCTCGAGGAAGCGATGCTCGATGCCAACGTAAATTACAAGATTGTCGGAGGTGTTAGGTTTTATCACCGTGCAGAAGTCAAAGATGTAATCGGATATCTTAAAGTGATTTTCAATCCAGATGATCAAATCGGGCTACTTCGAATTATAAACACCCCAAAAAGAGGTGTTGGTGGAAAAACTATCGAAAAACATACCCAGATTGCAACAGTGAACAAAAAAGGTTTATTAACTTATCTTCGAGAAACAGCGATTTCATCTCCCGAAGAACTCCCAAAAAACCTTCAAGATTTCGCTCAATTGATTAACAAGCTTAGCGAGTTGAGTGAAAAAGAAGCGGTTTCGGATCTGATCGAAGACATAATCGAGCTTTCCGGTTACAAGGCTATGCTTCTCGAGACGTCAGAGGGAGAAGGAAGACTAGAGAATATACAGGAGCTGAAATCTCTCGCAAAAAAATTCGATAAAATGGACTTTAAAGACGGTCTAGAAAAATTTCTAGAGGAGATTGCCTTGATTGAGAGTAGTTACGAATCAGGACGAGATGAGCGCGATCATGTGACATTGATGACAGTGCACGCAGCAAAGGGTTTAGAGTTTGAATACGTGTTCATAGCAGGAATGGAAGAAAACATTTTCCCTCATTCGAACTCCAAATATGACCCGCAAGAGTTGGCGGAAGAAAGACGTCTCGCGTACGTCGCAGTCACAAGAGCCAAAAAGCAAGTTTATGTTTCTCATGCGGAGTCAAGAGTGTATTTTGGGCTTCGGAACTCTAACCCTGTCTCTAGGTTCATAGAAGATATACCTGAAGAGTTGCTCATATATTATAATACGTTTTCAGACAATACGTCCGAACGCAAATCAGACTGGAGCGATTTTGAAGAAGAGTCTGGAAATTTTTCAGAACCTCTCAACATCAGTAAAGGAGATTTAGTCAAACACGAACTTTTCGGAACCGGAGAAGTAGTTGATATTGATGATTATATTGTGTTAATAAGGTTTTCTGTCGGTTTAAAAGAACTGGCGCTGGAATACGTGAAGCTTGAGAAGATTTAGTTTGCGAACTCTTGGCAATTTAATCTGCTCATGGATAATTCCGAACTCTCACTTATTAACCGTCATACGCATATGTGGTTACTTTATATTAGTCTTTTCGCGTAACACAATAAGTTGAGTCTTGTTTTTCTACTTAAAAGCATTAGAATTAAATATATTTCTTAAATCCTTGTCATGAATAGTCCCTCTGTTCCCGAGCAATCTTCAGTTCCATCGGAGCCAGCGCAAGAAACAAATCTTACTCCACCTATACAACAAACAAGCCCTATTCAACCCGAAAATACCGCTGTAGCAAACGCGACTAAAAAACATCTACTTGTATTTGTCATTCTAGGAATTATATTAGTACTTCTTATTACCGTATTAGTACTAGTAGCATTTACAGACATTTTCAATCCACAAGAGGCAGTAACTCCTACACCTGTACCTAGCCCTACCATAGCTAACAATCCGGATACAGGTCAAATAGTTCAGAATGGTTATGAAATTATTTATCTTGAAGAAACATCTTTGAAAACATTTAATACTCTAACTCAACAAACGCAAACGATAGCTGATATTCCTGAAGAATGTACTAATACTTACAAAACATATCTACAAGATTATTCTGATTCTCATTTTGTTCTAGATTGTGGAGGAACAATCCAGGTCTACAGTGCTTTAGGGAAACAGTATGAAATTGAAAAATCTGATTTCTCCGCTTCCGAATCTGACTCTCTGGACCTAGTATTAAGTAATGATGGCAACCTCTTGGCCGGAACAAAGACCACTGATTCATCATTTATTCGTATATATAATCATTCTGCTCAAAGCTGGACAGAACTGTTAACCGAACAATATCTTGACGATGATGTAACTGGGGGAATTTTTATCGGAGCTTTTTCTTCTGATAATAATTTGTTCTATTTCGGTGTTGGGTTTGGTGAAGGTCCTTACCACCATAGATATACCTACGATTTGATCACCACGAAAACTTTTGATAAAAAAATCGTCGAAGAATCATATTTCCTAGGTCTCGATGGCAACTTATATGCTTTCCAAGCAAATTCTATCGTTAAATACGATTTTACTCTCGAAAACTTACTAGATACATATGCTATCGGGACGTCTCTATATACAGATACGCGACAGACGGGAGATGCATCATATAGTATTGAAGTTTCAGAAAATGGTCAATTCTTGTATATAAAAAGCACCGATCCTGCTTGTGGCTATGCACTAATAGAAGATGAGCTTCAAAGTTACTGGCAAGGGCTTTGTCCTAATCCAGACGAGCGAAACAAATTTATCGTCTACGATACGCATGCGAGAGCTATTACAGCCCAAATTTTACAAAGTGAATCTCGATCTTACGATTTTGTACCAGGGAAAGACCCAAGCCATCTGATTCAATATTCTTATGGGAATAAACTTGAGGGACAATTTGAACGTTCATATAAAAACGCTGTGTCTGAGTACTCTGTGGTCGACAAAATAAAAACCGAAATTTTTAAAACACAAGGAGAAATTGTTAATTTCAGAATTATCTAAAATACTCTTTTATTTATGCTGTATTTTACCAATTTATTAAAAATATTATGACTAGCCCCAGTCCTCAAGTTCCTGCTCCGAAAAAGAAGTCCAACACTGCCTTGATCGTAGTGATTGTGGCGCTTCTATCTCTGTTTGTGATTTTGCCTCTGTGTGTAATCTTATCTATTGTTGCAATTATCGCACTTGATCCGGCAGGGAATAGGACTACTCCGACAGAAGCGCCTATTGGGACAGAAGAACTCATCTCAGAAACGATTACCCCTACGTCGGTTACTTCAAAGGAGGATCCATACCTAGGCTGGCAAACTTTTGAAAGTGTTAATTTAGGAATAAGTTTTAAATATCCTGCTAGTTTCAACGTCTTGGAATCTGAGTCAGGAGTTCAAGTATTTACTGAAGGTAATAGTGGTTCTCGACCTTTGCAAATAACTGTTCACAATGCACCCTTTGATCAAGAGTTTTTTAGGAGTCACAACCTCCGGCAAGAAGAGAATGATCGTACTATACAAATTGGAGACGAAATGTACACCACTTCGTATTTTTTCTCTGGAGAAGGCAGCCCTAGACCAACTCCTGGAGAAACATGGGAAATGTTGTGGGAAACAGAATTAGTAGAAATCGGTCAGCGAACCATTTTAATTGAAGTGAGTACAGAAAGTATTTTTAATCAAAATACAAACACTGAACGCATTACAAATACTGCTTCTCAAGAAGACATAGAAAACTCAGAGCTAATCCTAAAGAGTATGGTTTTTAACTAACGTTCCGACTATATTTGATTGAAGATGCGCGCAATTCTTTTTGCGGAGACTCTATCAACGTTAATCCCTGTCGGTAAATTCACAATTTGTTTAGACACTTTTTCAGCATTTGGAGTATCGCCTTTTTTATAACCCAGCTTTTCAAGTGAGTTGTCCGGTGCATAAAGAATAGTTTTATACCAATCCCCTATAACTGTATGTGCTTTTTTTGCTTCCTGTTTAAATTTTTCTAATTTTTCTTTTTCCAGGAGCAGAGAAAAGCGAAGATATGTGTGCATAGAATTTTCGGGAGTTTTATAATCAATACCCAATTCTTTACTATAAATTTCCGCAATCTCCCTACGATGATTGTTAAACCGGTCTAATTTCTTAAACTGATTAATGCCTAGTCTTGCTAGGGCAGAAGGCATTTTAGCAGGCAACCAAGCAGGTTTTTGGGTATGGTATTCTTCATCTTCTATCATAATTCCCATAATTCCAAGGTTGTGTGCAATCAAACTGAACGCACGACCGATTGTATATTTTCCAATTCCGAAATAATAAACTGGGGTGATTAGCGTCCACAAAATAGGATTTAAAAGAGAAATCAAAATCCTGCTCCAAGAAAATGAAGGAAGTGTATTTTGCATTTCTCTAATATTTTTTGCAATCTCAGGATCTTTGACTAAAACCATCCCTCCACGCACGCTTGATATCACCTTTTCAATTCCAAAAGTTAATACTGCCGCATCTCCTATGTTTCCGATTTTTTTGCCTTTGTAAATTCCGCCCAGAGAATGCGCTGCGTCTTCGATAATTTTCACGTTTGGTCCGACAATTTGGCGAATTTTATCCATATCCACAGGAAGCCCAAAGGTGTGCTGTACCAGAACCGCTTTGGTTTTCGAGCTGACTTTCATACGCAGATCCTCGTAATCGAGATTAAAGTTTTTAGGATCAATATCCACATACACAGGTTTTGCACCCACCCACAAAACTGGGTTTGCGATCACCAGACAGGAAAAAGAAGGGAGAACAACTTCATCTCCATCACCAATCCCATAAGCTTTTAACAATAAATAAAACGACGAACGAGCAGAATCCACAGCAATAGCATTTGTCCCGTCATGGTAATCGCTAACCATGTTTTCGAACTTTTGCACGCTCTTATCACTATCGGAACGCCAGCTCCATGGTTGAAAAAGCAACTTAAGTGACAGACGGACATCATCTTTTTCGGTATTTGGTGAGGCTGCTATAAAGACAGGTTTCATTTATCTTTTGATTTCATTGAATATAGTTAATATCAGCAGAGGACATTTTAACCTTTTTAAGAAAATTTTGCTCGAAGAGGAAGGAGCTTATCCCAAACCTGATATCTCCAATTTGACAAAGGAAAAGCAAATAGTCCATAAGTATCCATACGAGTCCCTCCAAATCTTATCTTAGCTTCGGAGTATCCCTGGTGTTGTTTTGAATCAGGAACAATTCCCCAGAAGTCATATACTTTACAACCTTTTTCTTTCGCCCTCTGGATGGATTTCCATCTCAGTAGATACGCCGCTTTGACTTCGGGGTGAAGTCTGTTTGAAGCTCCGTAAAACGATGAAGACCAGTAATTTGTAAATTCGGAAATATTCATTGCGATAACATCCCCTTGATAGCTTGCAGTGAAAATCTCGAGATTATCGAGATCTTTAAATTCACCCAGAAGTTGCTCAAACGTGCTCTTCGGTCTGATTGGATAGCCTTTCGCGCGTTTTTGTGTTTCCAAAAGCAAGTCATAAAATTGGTCAATCTTTTCTCTGGCTCTGGGAGAAC
Source organism: uncultured Candidatus Saccharibacteria bacterium (assembly GCA_964653475.1). GTDB lineage: Bacteria > Patescibacteriota > Dojkabacteria > B142 > OLB20 > JAJTYI01. The sequence continues at coordinate 5,285 of CAZZFI010000028.1, forward strand.
TCATTTTCGTTATCTCTACTTCTACACCTTTTTTTTCTGCCAACCGAACATTGTAACGCGTATTTTTTTTCATCTGCATCATCAATTCTTCCTCACTCTTAGTCAGGTCGTAGAAAAGTTTGTATTTGGGCTGAAAATTCCTTTTGCTAATTTGAAATCCATTATCTTGTAAAACTTCTCTAATCTTTTTATCGAGGTAAGGAAGTATACTTTCGCTAGAATTTTCTTGTTCTTGAAGTTCTCCTATCAATGGATCAAACTCGATCACAAAGCAGTTTTTTTCTTGAGAAAATTTCTTTAGGTCATTTAAAAAATCAGGAAGATACTTTTCAAAATTTTCAACTTTATGAAAAACTGGACCATAAGGAACATAAAGATAATTGCCTAAAAGAGGAGCTGACTTTATCAGTACTTGAGAAGCGATTACTATTTCGTCATTTACCTGAAATGCTAAGCGATACGGCTCCCAACCTTCGCTACGTTTGATTTCACCCCATTGCCAAAACTGGAGAATTGTAGAGTAGGGAGTAGATTCTATGAACTCGTTCCACTTATATACTTCTGTATTTGTAATACTTATTAATTGGTTTGCCACTACTGCTTTTCCTATCTTCGTTCAAATAATTATCTCATTCAACCCTCATAGGCATAACTACGTGTACAAAATCTTTGTCCTTCGGATCGATGAAAACTCCAGGAGCTGTCGGTCCGTTTGTTCTGAAAATCAAAATATCGCCACTAATTGTATTAACCATATCTTGCAAAAACTTTACGTTGAAAGCAGTTTCGAAATCTTCTCCTTCAACTTCTTTAATCTTTATCTCGCTTTCATTGTTTCCAATGTCGATAACTGAAGTTGATAGTTTTAATTTTGATTCCGATCCTTCTACTGAATACTTTGTTTTATTCCCGACTACATTTCTCGCAAAAATACTCACCACCTTCAGCATATCTGCAAAATCAGCTTTATCAGCTTTAAATTCTAGTTTGTGATCTTTTGGAAGAATGTTTTCGTATTCTGGAAATTTTCCTTCTATTAATCTTGTGCTAAGTTCAACATCACCTATTTTGAAAAGCATTTGATTTTTGTTGCCTAGGAGATAAATTTGAACTTTATCGTCTTTTTCAGAAATGTCTTTTATAAGGTTTTCTACTTCTGAAACAGCGCGAGCAGGAACGATTTCCTCAAAATCTTTGCTTCCAAGATCTTCCTCTAGGGCAATTTCTTTTTTTGATAATCTAAAACCGTCCACTCCTACGATTGTCAGTTTCTTCTTAAAACCTTTGAAAAGAAGCCCTGTTAATACCGGCCTTGACTCATCGGTGCTTGCAGCAAATGCTGTTTTAGTGAAAGTATCAGCGAGTAGAGGAGCGTTTAGTTCTAGCAATGCCTCACCTTCTATCTGAGGAACTCTCGGAAAGTCTTCAGCAGGAATAATATAGAACTCTGCAAAGTTGTCCACAGATTTAACCACAAGGGTTTGTCCTTTTTGAACCATCTCAATCTTGCCTTTTTTCAAGGAGTTCACAAAATCTGACAACATTCTTGCTGAAACAGTAACTTTCCCTTCTTCCTCAATAGTGGCACCTATCCATGTACTTATTCCGATATCCAGATTCGTGGCAGACAGTTTAAGCTTTCCCTTCTCGGTTTCCAGAAGAACGTTTGCCAAAATGGGGATATTTGGTCTAGAGCTTACAGCCTTATTCATATACAACAGCGCCTTTGCGAGATTTTCCTGGATTAGTGATACTTTCATACTAATAATTATTATATATAAAAATAGTAGTAGTTATATTAGTGTCTGTGTATAAGTGTATATGTTTATTGATTTGTTTGTACAGTGAAGAGTTCGATTAAAATTCTTCTGTGAATAATTTTTGGATAACTTTTTCAAGAAATTTTCGATAAAAACTCTATTTAGCACTTTCCTTGTTTTAGTAAAAGTGGACAAATTTGTGAAGATTTTCGAACAACTTAATAGAGCTCGTTTATTCTTTCTCGAATTAAGAAAACTTGATCTTTAAAGCCTTCGTCAATTAATAATCTGCTTTTTATCTTGTCTACTGCGTGTATAACTGTTGTATGGTCTTTTCTGTTTAATAGAGTTGCAACATCTTCGAGTTTGAAACCAAAATCTTCCCGAAGTAAGTACATGCATAATTGTCTTGCAAAAGCTACATCAGCAGTTCGCCTAGGACCTTTAATGTCTTTTGCACTGACATTTAGTTCTTGAGCAACTTGTTTTATGATTTGCGGAGCTTTAACTTTTTTGCGTTTGTTTTGATCGTCTTTTCCTAAAATATGTTTGATTTCTTCTACCGACAAATTTTCTTCACGCATATTGTTGTAAAGAATTATTTTCTGCAAGGCTCCTTCAAGCTCTCGAACATTATCTGAGTAGTTTGCTGCGAGGAAGTCGAGCATGTATTTCGGTAAACTTGCGTTAACTTGTTCTTGTTTTATCTCTAGAATTGCTAATCTGGTTTCGTAATCTGGCCTTGCAATATCTACGATCATGCCACCCTGGAACCTTGATCGGAGTCTACTTTCAAGGTTTTTTATCTCTTCGGGGGGTCTGTCGGAAACCAGTATTATCTGTTTATTTGCATCATGAAGGACATTAAATGTGTGGAAAAATTCAGTTTGAGTTTCTTTCCATTTATAAATAAATTGGATATCGTCAATTATTAGTAAGTCTAATGTTCGGTATTTTTCCCGGAACTGAACACTTTTGTTTGAACGGATCGCTTGTACCATGTCGTTCAAAAACCTTTCACTCGAAACATAAAGAATTTTGCTGGTAGGGTCTTTTTCTAGGATCTCTCTAGCGATTGCCTGAGCCAAGTGAGTCTTCCCAAGTCCAGTATCTCCATAAATAAACAAAGGGTTGTATGAAAACCCAGGTTTTTGAGAAACACTTTTCGCAGCAGCGTGAGCTAGTTTGTTTGATGAGCCTACTACAAAGTTATCAAAGTTGTAATTTTCGTTTAAAGAAGCCTTTTTTAAAATATGGATATTTTGTTCAAGAGGAGTGTAGTTTAGTAACGGTGCAACAGTAGAATCCTGAGTAATATTACGTTTGTTTGCGAGTTCATCATCAATTTTGAAATCAATATCAAGTTCTCTACTGACGATATAAGAAAGTGTTTTTTGAATTGTTTGATAATGATGTCTTTTCAGCCAGTCTGCAGTGTAAGAGTTGTTTACACCGATCTGTGCTTTATTGTCATTCAATTCGAGAAGGCTAGTATTCAAAAACCATGTTTTGAAGTGCGCAGGAGAGTCTATCTTAATTTCGATTTGGGCTAAAGTCACCTTCCAAATGTCAGAGAGATTGTCCGTCATAGATATAAAAATGAAAATTACTAATGACAATAAACGTGCATTTGGGCAATAGTCGCGAATTTTCGGTTCGCACCAACACGAAGAAAATGTGGATAAATACAGAATAGCCTATTTGTGGATAACTGTGCAAGCGAAATTGACAAAAATGTAAAAATTTTTAAATACCTTACTTAATATAAC